>PGXR01000186.1 GCA_002839245.1 Spirochaetae bacterium HGW-Spirochaetae-7
CCTCCGCGTGCCACAGCGCTTGCCACTCGGCCTGTCACAGCGCCTGCCACTCCGCCTGTGTCTCGGGGAGTTCCCATTGACCGATCCAGAGGTCGGCGATCCGGCCGACAGGCTTATCTGGATATACGGATTCTGGAAAAGCCTCTCGCCGTACGCCTACGCGAGGACCGAGGACGACGTCGTCATACTGCCGCCCAACCTCGTGTACAAGACCAACCCGACGGGCGCTGCGCTGCTCCGGCATATAGGCGACGGCGGCCGCTTCGAGGACATACCCGGCTTTTCAAGCGAACGCGCCGGTGAGATCGAGGCGTTCTTCGTCTCCCTCAAGGCCGTATACGACGGCCGGCCCGCCGCGCTGGAAAAGGTCGCCTACGATTTCGACTTCACGAGGCTGCCCGTCCTGGGAGAGATAGCGCTGACCTACCGTTGCGACAACCGCTGCAGGTTCTGCTACGCCGGCTGCGGCGACCCCGACGAGGCGGAGCGGGCGTTCGGAACCCTCGAGCTTGACACCGCGGGTTTCCGCCGCGTCATCGACATTTTCAAGGAGGAAGCGAAGATCCCGTTCTTCTCGTTCACCGGCGGCGAACCCCTGGTACGGCCCGATGTCGAGGAACTCGCCGCCTACGCAAGGTCGCGTGGCCTGCGGACCAACCTGGTCACGAACGGCCGCCTGGCCACGCCCGGGCGCGCGGCAAGCCTGTTCGCCTCGGGCATTACGACGGCCCAGGTCAGCCTCGAATCGCCGTCGTCCGGACTGCACGACGACCTCTGCGGCGCGGCCGGAGCCTTTGACGAGACGGTCGCCGGCATACGCGCGCTCCTGGCGGCCGGCCTGTCGGTCCAGACCAACTCGACGCTGACGTTGGCCAACCGCGACGCCCTCCTCGAACTGCCGCGCTTCGTCGCCACCCTCGGCGTCAGGCGCATGTCGATGAACCTGTTCATCCCGACGGGCGCGGGCGCGGCGGCATCCGACCTTTTCTTCCCGTATTCTCTCGCGGGCGACTTCATCGACGAGGCCAAGAGACGAGCCCACGAAGCCGGCGTGGATTTTTTCTGGTACTCCCCGACGCCGCTGTGCCTGTACAATCCTATAGCGCGGGGTCTGGGCAACAAGGGCTGCGCCGCCTGCGACGGGTTGCTTTCGGTCTCGCCGTCGGGAGACCTCCTGCCGTGCTCTTCATGGCCGGAGCCGATCGGCAACCTGCTCGAGTCCGGGTTCAGGGAACTCTGGTTATCCGTCAGGGCGGCGCATTTCAAGAAGAAGCGCTACGCGCCCGATTCATGCCGAGCCTGCGCGTCGTTTACCGCGTGCCAGGCTGCCTGCCCGCTGTACTGGCGCTGGGCCGGCTACGGCGAGATCGAAGACAAAGCGGAGGTGCGACGATGCACGATCGTTTCAAGTATCTGAAACTGGGGCTCGGTTCGAGGCTCGCCATCGCCGGATCGCTGTTCGCGGTGGCCGCGGCCGCTCAGGTCGCAAGCTCGTCGTCGCTGCCGGGCCTGCCGTTCGCCCTGGCCGCGTGGTTCGTGCTGTCGCTCAAGCCGGCCAGCAACAAGCCCAGGGACACGGGGCTCGAGGAGTGGCGGGCCGTCTCGGACGGCGAAGTGGCACGCATTGCCGACAACCTCGTACGCTCGAAGAAGCTGCGCAACAGCGTCGCCGGTCCAGCTGTGCTGAAAGCCTTCCTCCTGATAGTGTTGCTGTTCGCGGCGTTCTCGACCTCGTGGGATGCACCGCGCTTCTCGCTGGCGCTCTTCGACCTGTGCCTGTTCTGCGTTCCGGGGATGTTCTTCGGCCGGGTTTCGGCCCACGTGCCGCTCGAGTTCGACCAGAAGCTGGCCCGCTTCGTGGCCGCGATGAACGTGGCCCGCCCCGACGGATTCATCCTTACTCCCTATCTCCGCTTCGACAAGGACGACGAGGGGCGCGACGTGCCCGAGGACCTCCGATTATTGCTCGAACCAAAGCGGAAGCCGTCCGACCTGGTCGGCGTGCAGTTCCAGGCCTCGATCAACAAAGGGGCAAACGGCAACGTACCCTACATGTACGCCGTGGTGCTGACCAAGGGAAAGACCGGACCTGCGTACTCCACCTTCAGAACCATGTCTGCGCACGGCTTCGAGGTGGAGCCTGGTGGAGACGCGGACTACGGTACCGTCGTCGTCAGGCAGGACACCGACAACGGCGGCTACCATACCACCGAGGACGATTGTGAACGGTTGATGACGCTGATGATCAAGGCGTTGCAGAAAGTAATACAGACTGGAGAATCCGCATGAAACGATTGATAGCGCTGGCCTTGTTAGCCTTGGCATCGCTCGGCGCCTATGGATGGGACGACCATGACATGCTCACGTTCCTGTCGCTCGGGGGGCAGGACTACGCGGGCGAGCTCGTCGTCGCCGAGAAACTGGCCGATTTCCTGGAAGCGGAGAAAGCGGCGCTCGCGCCTTTTCTCGATGACCTAGAGAAGCGGGCCAGCGCGTCGATGCGCGAATTGCCCGCAAGGCCGGAATCGCTGGCCCTGGATTCCCGCCTTTCCGGCTTGGAGCTGTCCATAGCCTTCTTGAAGGCGATCCGCGTCAATCCGACGCTTCCGTACCTCCTCTTCATACAACCTGCCGCGGGCGCGCCAAGGAACCGCAGGCACATGCCGCTTCCGGTCAAGGCAGTCGACCTTTTTGACGCGAGGTTTCCAAACCAGCCATTCGAGGCCATCGTCGCCGGCGAGCAGCTCCAGGTGCTGTCGATACTGACTACGGCCTCGGACGAGCCGGATTACGGCCTGGACATAGGCCTCTACGAAGACAACCGCACCAATTACGGCGCTACCTACGGCCTGGGCACCCAGCCGTTCGGGAACCCGGCGCTGCATTATGGCAGCCAGGCTCCCTTCCACATGTCGTTTCCGTGGGAAGATCCCGTCATCAAGGCAGCCGCGCCGTTCGTCGGTCGCGGGCTGGTGGAGTACCGGGTGATGCAATTCACCGAGCTGGCGCGTTTCGCGATGAAGAGCGGCCATCCCTATTGGGGCTGGCGCTTTGCCGGCTGGGCACTGCACTACATGCAGGACATGGCACAGCCATACCATGCCAGGCTCATGCCTGGCAAAGGTACGATAGGCATGCTCGCTCTCTACGCTGCAGGCTCCAAGGCTGACGTCGACGGGGCGGTGATTCTATTATCGAACCGTCACCTGCTCTTCGAGGACTATTTCTACCGCCTTCTTTCGACGCAGTACATGGACGAGTCATCTTCGCCCGTCTTCAAGGCGATGCGGGAAGGTACGGGCAAGCCGGTTGCCTTCAGGGAGCGATTCGCCTACGATGTTGCCGCCAAGGCATCCTATGATCGCGGAGCCGCCCTCGACAAGCTTCTCGTGGAGTCATTCCCGCTGCATTACACTTCCGATCCTGCCTATGATTACGGAGCCGATCCTCGGAAGGCCGACTACGACAGCCTGGCAGTATTGCGCGAGACTGTGCCGGCCCAGGCCAAGGCTCTTGAAGCGTCCGCGACTGCCATCTTCGCCGATATGGGGGACTACGCCCGGTCGTACATGGCCTACGTCCGTGACGGCGCAGCCAGGTTGCCGCCCCGCAAGACGCCGGTCGACATGCGCGCCGTGCTGTATATCTCGGCGATAACGGCATTCGTCGCGGTACTGGTCTATCTCCTGGCCATGCTGGCCGCAAGGCTGAGGCAGCGGCGGTCGTAGTCTCAGCAGCAGCCCGAGTCTCCGTCGCAGCCGCATCCAGGCTTGCCGGTTAGCAGGCCCTTGATCACCGATGCGGCGCAGCCTTCGCCTGTCCTGACCTCGATGGCTCCGGCAGGACAATTGCGCATGCAGGCGCCGCATTCCATGCAGGCTTCGCGGTCGACGACGGCAGCCTTGCCCACATCGACCGCGAATACCGCATGCGGGCAGACATCGACGCAGAGGCCGCAGCCGACGCAGCGGCCCGAGTCGAGGATCAGGCTCCGGCCTGCCAGAATGTAGCGAAGCCTCATGAAAGCTTCCCCGCGACGAGAGACGGGAGGAATCGCCAGATGAGCAGCGCAAGCCCGGCAACGGTCGCGGAGAGCATGCAGGGCACTCCGACCTTCACTTCGAGCGTGGCGCCGGTCAGGTTGGTATAGGTCGACGCCCCGGTGAAATTCATCGATATGAAGGATACGACGCTCGTCGCCAGGAGCGCGAAGGCGACTCCAGCAGGCACGTCGAATCCGGCGACGAGGCTCGCGGCCAGGCTCCACGCCAAGCCGAGCACTGCGCCCTTGAGCGCGAAGGCCCTGAACGGCAACAACGGCAGGACGGCGGGGAATACCAGAGCGCCGACTAGGATGGGCGAGACGAAGGCAAAGGCATAGCGGAGAAACGCGTCGACCGAAAAACCGGCAGAAACGGCGGTCAGCAAGGCGGCCAGGACCAGAGCCGCGGCGATGAACGGCCACGAGTGCGACAGCTCGACCGGCGCCACGGCCAGCCTGTCAGCGAGGTCGAACCTGACTCGCCTCATCCCCGGATCCGCCTTCATGCCTGCGGCCAGGAAAGCCCCGATGTCCCTCGCGCGGACCGGTCCGTATACGACGCGGAAGCCCGATCCCTCGAGCACCTTGTGGGCGGCTACTCCCGTCGCGCCGAGTTGCGGCACGATGAGGATGCGGTGCGACACTACCGTCGATAGCCGCTCCTTCCGGATCCTGTGTACCAGCTCGTCGGTCCCGAACGCGCCCTTACCCGCGGCGCACCAGACGTTGATCCCCTTGGTGTCGAGCACGAGTATCCACGCATCGATGCCGGCAAGTTCCTTGCGCAGCGTATCGAATGTGAGCCTGTAATTGGCGGTTACCAGCACGGGCGATCCGGGCGTCGGGGAACCGACTCCGTATAGCCCCGGTTCGATGCTATAGTCGTTCCTGCCCGCGCCCCAGCGGACTTTCCATCCACCAAGGATGTCTTCCCGGCTCAAGGTTGTCGATACGAGCGGGATAGTCCTGTTGGCCATGGCGGCGACCGGCCTGAAAAGGATTCCTGATTTGCCGCTGGACATCATCGAGAGACTTCCAGGAGCCTGCGCGGAAGAAATCCACAACATCGGCCAGTCTCGCCTAAGCGTCTCATCCGCATCGCCTGGGCAAGTTCCGTCGCGGCTTCGAGGATGCTGCCGCGTCCAGGTTCCGGGAACGATTCTAGCAGTCTGCAACATGACTCGCGGCAGCTATCGAAAATGGCCGCCACCTTCGATGTACCGCTTTCTGTCAGGTTGATGACGACTTTGCGCCTGTTGCCGGGAACCGCTTCCCTGACGACGAGCCCGCAGGAAACAAGGGCTTCGGCGGTTCTCGACACGGTACTGGGGTCGAGAACCAGTGCTTTCGCAAGATCGCCGAGACTGGCGCCGGGATTGGCTGATGCCTCGAGGACGAAGTGGCACTGCGCTGTCGTCATGCCGCTGCATGTCATCTCATTGCCAAGATAGATGCCTATCTCGAGCTCCAGGGAACGCAGTGAATGCCAGAAGTCCAGGATGGCCGAAGCTTCTTGAACATGATGCAACATACAACAATTGTATCATGCAACTATATCCAGCACAAGGCGTTTTTACTGATCAGCGGGAAGAGTCAAAAAAATGCCGGAGCACAAGGCTCCGGCATTCACTCGGACTGAATTTCCGCTTATTTCTTGAACTTGACCTTGCCTTCGGCCAGGGCCATCTTGTAGGCGGCCTGGAGCTCGAGGCTATAGTGCTGGAAG
>PGXR01000187.1 GCA_002839245.1 Spirochaetae bacterium HGW-Spirochaetae-7
GCCGCCGTATCCGCCCTGCTCCGCGAAGAAGGCGTTTCGGGCGACGAACTCGGCGCCGTAACCCAAGCCATGCTGGAAAGCGGCTCCTGGAAAGGCGCGGCTTTCCGTTCCTACAATATTATGAGCCGTCCTGCCAGGCTCATCCCTGGCCGGAGAAACCCCTACGTGCAGTTCCTCGAGAGCGTCAAGGACAAGCTGGTTTCCCTCGGCTTCGAGGAGTTCGACGGCGGCCTCGTCGAGACGGAATTCTGGAACGGCGACGCGCTGTTCATGCCTCAGTTCCACTCGGCGAGGGACATCCACGACGTCTACTACCTGGCCGAGCCGACGAAGGCAAAGTCGATAGAGGAGCCGTACCTGACCCGCGTCGCGGCAACTCACGAGAACGGCGGCGCCACCGGGTCGCGGGGATGGCGCTACGGATTCGACAGGGAGTTCACCAAACGGCTCGTGCTGCGGAGCCAGGGGACCGTGCTTTCAGCGCGCCAGCTGCCACGGGCCGCGGTGCCGGGAAAGTATTTCGGCATAGCCCGCTGTTTCCGCTACGACAAGGTCGACGCGACCCACCTCTCGGATTTCTACCAGACTGAAGGCATCGTCCTCGGCGAGGATGTCAACCTCAGGACATTGCTGGGATTCCTCGAGATGTTCGCCGTCGAGGTGGCCGGAGCCAAGGAAGTCAAATACGTTCCGGGGTATTTCCCCTTCACCGAGCCGTCCGTCGAGGTGCACATCAAGCACCCGGTGCTCGGCTGGTTCGAGCTTGGCGGCGCCGGCATCTTCAGGCCGGAAGTCACAGAACCGCTGGGAGTCAGCGTGCCGGTACTCGCCTGGGGCATTGGCATCGACCGAATGGCGCTGATGGCGCTCGGCCTCAATGACCTCCGGGAGCTGTTCAGCTACGATATCGAAAACGTGCGCCTGCGCCGGGCGCTGGTCAATGGAGAACGATGATGCCCAAGATAGAAGTTGACGAGAAGCTGTTCTTCAACCTGGTCGGCCGGACGATGGACGCAGCCGAACTGGAACCGGCCCTCGAGTTCGCCAAGGCGGAGCTCGACGGCTGGGACTTCGGCCCTGCCGGCAGCTCCGCCGTAGGCACCGCCGGTCGGGTCATTAAGATAGAGCTCAACGACACCAACAGGCCCGACCTCTGGTCGACGGCCGGCATTGCGCGCCTGCTGCGCATACGCGACAAGGGCGTCATTCCTGACTATAAGTTCTTTTCCCGCGAAGGAGACGTGCGGCAGTCGGACTTCCGTGTCGTCGTCGACGCCTCCATACGCGAACTGCGCCCCTTCCTTGCCGGCTTCGTGATCTCGGGGAAGGCCATAGACGATGCCATGCTCAGGGACGCCATCCAGACGCAGGAGAAGCTGTGCTCCAACTACGGGCGCAAGCGCCGCTCGGTGTCCATGGGGATGTACCGCATCGACATGATCAAGTGGCCCGTCTCGTACAAGGCCGTCGACCCCGATTCCATCAGTTTCGTGCCGTTGCAGATGGAAGAAAGCCTCACGCTGCGCCGCATAGTCCTCGAACACCCGAAAGGCAAGGAATACGGCCACATCATCGCCGATTCTCCCGTGTATCCCATCCTGATGGACGCGGACGGCGGCGTGCTTTCTATGGCGCCTATCATCAATAGCGCGAGCATAGGGGCCGTCCAGGTAGGCGACAGGGATATCCTCGTCGAGTTCACCGGCACCGACATTGCCGCCGTCAGTCTCTCGGCGAGCATCGTCGCCTGCGACTTCGCCGATGCCGGCTATGAAATACGCCCCTTGCGGGTCGACTACGCGTACGATACCCCGTTCGGCCGTTCGGTCACCTTCCCGTACTATTTCCAGACTGCCGCCTCGGTCGATGCCGGCCGCGTCACCAAGCTCCTGGGCGACAGCATCGGCCCGGAAAAGGTCGTAGAAGCCTTGGCTAGCATGGGCGTCCGCGCCGAGGCTCACGGGCAGCACGTCAAGGCCTGGCCGCCCGAGTACCGCGACGATTTCCTGCACGGAGTCGACCTGGTCGAGGACGTGATGATAGGCAGGGGCATGGCGAGCTTTGCCCCCGAGCGGCCGAAGGATTTCACCATAGGCCGCCTGTCCCCGATAGAGCTGTTCACCCGCAAGGCCAAGGACGTCATGGTCGGCCTCGGGTACCAGGAGATGATATACAACTACCTGGGCTCGGGGAAAGATTACATCGAGCGGATGAACGTCAGTCCGGAGAAAGTCATCAGGATCTCCAACCCGATGACCGAAAATTTCGAGTATGTACGACCGTCCATTTTGCCGGGACTCCTGCAGTCGGAGGCGGTGTCGAGCAAGGCTCCGTATCCTCACCGCATTTTCGAGGCGGGCAAGGTCGCCTTCCTCGACGAGACGCAGAATTACGGCACTTCGACGAGGCAACGTCTCGGACTCCTGTGCTCCCATCAGGAAGCGGACTACAACGAGCTTGCCGGCGTGGTTTCAGCGCTCCTGTATTACCTGGGCGACGATTACGCCGTGGACGATTCCGTCGACCCCCGTTTCCTGCCCGGCAGGCAGGCAAGGATACTCGTGCGCGGCATGAACGTCGGCTGCTTCGGGGAGCTTCATCCCGCGGTGCTCGAGAACTGGGGCATTTCGATGCCTTGCGTCGCGTGCGAAATCGACCTTGACTCGCTGCTCAAGGGTGACGGTGCGCCGCATGGATCTTGAAAAGCGCTATTCGCGACTGCCGGATAGGCTCTATTCCAATTTCGGGGAGATGTTCCGTGCCATATGCAGCGAGTTCCGCGACCTGCCCGCCATGCGCATCCGCCTGGCTGACGGTGCGCCGTACACGGTCTGGACATACGCCGGCATGCGGGACGAATGCCTGGCGGTTGCCCGCTTCCTGGCTTCCCGCGGCCTTGGCCAAGGAGACCGCGTTGCCATCATCGGCGAGAACCGCCCCGAATGGTGCTTCGCGTACCTTGCGGCCGTCATTTCAGGCTTCGTCGTCGTCCCGGTGGACGCGACCATCGATGCCCAGGGCCTGACGGGAATCCTCGAGGCTTCAAGGGCAAAGGCTCTTTTCCACTCGAACGCGATGGCCTCCAAAGTCGCCGAAGCCATCAAGAAAAGGCCTGTCAAGGTGATCGTGGAGTTCGCGGCTCCCGCTGACCCTCCGGCCGACGCCAGAGAGCTCGTACCGGCCTTGTCCGGCGCCGTTTCCTGGGCCGATGCGCTGGCAGGTGAGCCGGCAGGAGCGGCAGCCGCGGAGGATGGTCTTCCGGCCGCTTCGGACATCGACGGAAATACAGCAGCGGTCATCATCTATACTTCGGGGACTACCGGCCTCGCCAAGGGAATAGTCCTTAGCCACCGGGGCATCATCGCCAACATAAACGCCTCGATCCAGTCCCTGAACGTCGGATCCGACGATGTCTTCATAGCCGTGCTGCCGCTCCATCATACGTACGCCGCGACTTGCACTTTCCTCGCTCCGCTCGAGGCGGGAGGATCGCTGACCTTCGTTGAAAAGATAGTGCCGTCGGTGATATTGCGGCATGTCCGCGAGTCGGGTGTGACGCTTCTGATAGGCGTTCCCCTGTTGTTCGACAAGATAAAGCAGGGCATACGATCGGAAATCGACAAGCTGCACGGACCGGCGGCGCTGTTCGTCAAGTCGATGTCCGGACTGTCGTCGCTGTTCCTCAAGTTTCTCCACCTGCCTGCCGGCCGCGTGCTCCTCGGATTCCTGAGGGCCAAGGCCGGTATCGGGTCGGTCCGACTCGGTGTCGCGGGAGGAGGTCCCCTGGCGCTCGACACGGCCGAGTTCTTCGAGACGCTCGGCTTCAACCTGGTCCAGGGTTACGGGATGAGCGAGAACGGCCCCCTGATAGCGGTAAACCTCCCCGAATACAAGGACAACCGCTCCGTCGGCCTGCCCGTCAAGCACACCTCCGTCCGTATCGCCGAGCAGGGTTCGGACGGCGTCGGCGAAATCCAGGTCAGGAGCCCTTCCCTGATGCTCGGCTATCTCGACGCTCCTGAGGCGACAGCGGTCGTCATGACTGCCGATGGCTGGCTCAGGACCGGCGACCTGGGCTATGTCGATGGCAGGGGCTTCATCTTCATCACCGGCAGGTCAAAAAACATCATAGTCACCGAGGGCGGCAAGAACGTCTATCCCGAGGAAATCGAACTTCGCTTCGAAGGTTCACGGTGGATAAAGGAAGTCCTCGTACTCGGACGCAAGGTGGGCGGGCTCAAGACCGGCGAGCATGTCATAGCCGTCTGCGTCCCTGATTGGGACAGGATCGACGCAGGCCGTGACGGCCAGGACCGCGCTGCTTTCGCCGCCGACCGCGTGCGCGAGGAGATCCGCGCCATCAACAGGACGTTGCCGCCATTCATGAAGATAGTCGATCACGTCATCCGCGATGACGAATTCGAAAAGACGAGCACCCGCAAGATCAGGCGATTCCTGTACGCCGGCTATGCCGAAACCAGGCCGGCTGGCCTCCGTGAGGCCGGCAGATGAGCGCCGGGCTTGTCGCGCTGACCGTACGCTTCGTCGTCATGGCGATTGCGACGTTCCTGGCGATCGTCGTCTGGTCACGCCTTCGCGATGCCGCATGGATGCTCATCGTGGTGGGCATCATTGCCGGCTACGCGGACATACTCTATTCGATGCTGCTTGAATTCGGCCTGGTCAGGGGAATCGACGAGTCACTGGGCGGGGGCGGAGTGCTTGGCTTCGTTTTCCCCAACTTGCCGTGGCTGTTCTTCTCGGCCGCCTTCATAACCATCATCGCCAGACATCGCCCGAGGGACTGAAAGCGGCGTCGCCTTCAAAGCGGCGTCGCCTTGAAAGCGGCGTCGCCTTGAAAGCGGCGTCGCCTTGAAAGCGGCGTCGCCTTGAAAGCGGCGGTGCGCGCGGCCGCGTCTCCAGGGCGGAGGTGCGGCCATGACCGTCTATGCGTTCGAACCGGTTGGCTTCGAAGGCGAACTGGTAACCGTCGAGGTCGATTTGCGCCGCGGCATCCCGAACGTCGACATCGTGGGTCTGCCCGACGGTGCAGTGAAAGAAGCCCGTGAGCGAATCCGGGCTGCCATCAGGAATTCCGGCTTCGAGTTTCCCCTCGAAAGGCTGTTGATAAGCCTCGCGCCGGCTGGAGTCAGGAAAGCCGGCGCATCCTTCGACCTGGCCATGGCGATCGCCGTGCTTGCCGCATCAAGGCAGATCCCGGAAATCGGATTCCCGGTACTCGTCCTCGGGGAGCTTGAGCTTTCAGGACGGGTACGGCCGGTTTCCGGCGTGTTGCCGGCAGTCGCCGCCGGCCTCAAGGCGGGTGTTCCCCGCTTCGTAGTGCCGAGACGGAACCTGCGTGAGGCGAGATCCCTCGCCGGTGACTCGGCTCTGGGGCTGGATGCCTTGATCGACGCCGTCCGCCTGACTGCCGCGCTCCGGGGTGTCGGCCCCTCTGATGAGTTCGACGAGCAGAGTGAAATCCTTGTCCATGGACCTTCTCATACGACGGTCGGTTCCGAGGATATCGCGGACATGTCCGACATCCGTGGGCAGCCGGGCTTGAGGCGGGCGATGGAGGTGGCTGCTGCCGGCGGTCACCACATGCTTCTTTTCGGCCCTCCTGGCGTTGGCAAAAGCATGGCCGCGAGGCGGCTAGCGGGCCTGTTGCCCGACCTGGATACCGAGGATTCTATAACCGCTACCATGCTCCATTCCCTCGCCGGTTCGCTTCCCGAGCTGTCGGGCCTGATACGGCGCC
>PGXR01000188.1 GCA_002839245.1 Spirochaetae bacterium HGW-Spirochaetae-7
GCATCTGGATTTCCTGCGCGACTCCGGCGCGATCCCCCGCGAGGTCGAAGGCCGCTACCTCGACGTCGCGCAAAAGCTCCTGGACCGCATCGCGCCGCTGTTCGACGGCGTGGCGACGCAGCGCCTGCACGGCGACCTGCACCGCATGAACCTCCTCTGGCGTCCCGGCGAGGGGTTCCAGGCCATCGATTTCGACGACACGGAGCACGTCAGTCTCGACGCTCGGTTCCTTGCGGAGGGGAAAGGCACCGGCATCCTCCGGGGGACACAGATGGGTAATCACCCGGTAGTCATCCATGATGACGCGGTTGACCTCGTCCTCTAGCGTGTCGGCGCAGACCCGATCCATGGGCGGCAGGTCGACATCGATGGACGACCATCGCTCACCGAGATGAAACGAAAGCGTGGTCCCGCCCAGGACCCGCGCGATAACGGCCGACAGCAGGTGCTGGGCCGAATGCTGCTCGCTGTGGTCGTTCCGGCGCGCAAGGTCGACGACGCACCGTACCGTGGCGCCTACGGCCAACCCGGCGGCTTCAAGTTCCATGGCGGAGGCGGCGATCACGTGCACGACATCGTCGCCGGCTTCGAGTATCGACTTGACGGGCAGTCCGGCGATGGTACCCGCATCGCACGGCTGTCCTCCGCCTTCCGGGTAGAACGGCGTCCCGTCCAGACGAACGCGGAAATCGCCGCCAGGCTCCGTCTCTATCCCGACGACTGACGCGTCGAAAAAATTCGCGGAAGGATCATCATAATAGATTTTTCGCATCGACATTGGTTGAAGATAGCATGGACACAAGTCCGCCGCAACCTTCCTAGCGCAGTCCGAAGTAATGCCGCTCGAGGTAGGCTACCCTGTCGGCAGCCTCCCGCCAGCGGGCGCTCCTCGGGTATTCGTCGCGGACGCGGCGGAAGTTTTCCCAGGCTTTCCTGATGTTGCGAAACGGGGTGTCCTGCTCGTAGGCCAGCCCGTACAGGTAGAACACCTCGTCGTTGCCGTACGGGAAGAGAGACAGGTATCGGTCGAGCGCGTCTATCGCCGCCTGTACCCGCTTGGATTCGAGCTCGTCGCGTGCCAGCCGAACCAGGTTGGCGGGATCGGCGACGGCGGGAACTGCCGGGGTGGAATCCGCCGGTACGGCAGCCGAGCCTGTCGCTGCAGTCGGGCCAGCCGCTGCCGTTAATGTTCCCGTGGGGGCCCTCGATCCCGGCGCGTCGGGGGTGGCGCTCGGCGAAGGCTTAGTTTCAGAAGGAATCGCCGGCAAGGTCTTCTCGGTGACGACTACCCGTACGAGGCTGGCCTCGGTCGACCGGTCGACTGGATTCTGTCTCTGGAAACGGAGCAGGTACTCGCCGGAACGCTCAGGATTCATCGCGAACACGGCCTGGGTATCCTCGAAGCGCCTGGTCTCGTAGCGCAAGCCGTCTTGCCCCGCTTCGTCGCCCAGGTAGACCCAGCCGGTACCGGGGAAGCGCAACTCGAAACGTTCTCCTCGGACGGTCTCCACCCTGGTTTCGGCCATCGGTTTCGCGGAGGCGGCTACGACCGATTGGGCCGACGAAGAAGGCGGCGATGGCAGGACGACCACGGGCTTCGGCGCTTCTGCAGCGGGCGCTTCGGCAGCGGGCGCTGCCGCCGTTGCGGCGGGCTTGGCGACCGGCTTTGGAGCGGCGGGAGCTGCTGCCGGCTTTGGGGCAGGGGCCGCCGGTTTGGCGCTCGCGACGGCGGCAGGCTTTGCCGCGGGCGGAGGCGCGGGAGCCGCCGGCTCCGGCAGGGCTACGGAATGGAACGGCGCGGGCGGCAGCGAGGACAACACAGTGATGTCGGCGGGCACCGGGATGGGTGCCGGGACGGGCACCGGGACCGCGGCGAGGGTGCGAACAGGATGCGCTGGAGCTTGAGGTTCGTCGAGCTTCCGGAGCCCCGTCAGCGTAGCCGGCGCAAGCCGGTGCATGGCCGCGATTTCCGGCTGGATCGCCGGTTCGGCGACCACGTTCGCCAAGCCAGTTGCCGCGGGAGCATCCGGCGACGCCGTTCCGGTCGCCGGCGCTTCGGCAACAGGCGCGGCAGCGGGCTCGGAGACACAGGAAAAGCTGGAAAGCCCCAGAGCCGCGGCCACGAGGGCGACTACGGCGAGGCGGTTCAGGCGTTCAATCAACAGCGGCGAAAATGGCTTCAAGCTCTGCCTTCCTGCGACGGGTCAGCTCGGAGATGTCGACCTCGCCCAGGTCCGGGCTGACTGCGGCCGCATCCGCCTCAGTATACCTCGCCTTGGGTTCGAGCGCCAGCGGCAAGGCCGTCTCGCCCGCGCCAGGCACCAAGAGCATGGATGCAAGAGCCGGCCCGGAAGCCGGCACGCCGGATGATGAGGGAGAAGTGCCGGCGGCGAGTGCCTGCCCGGAACCACCCGCGCGAGAAGGCCTGCCGGACGCCAGAAGAATGACCAGGACAAGGCAGGCGGAAATGACGGCCACGGCAAGCGCCGCTATTCCCATGACCCTGCGGGTCGTCACGTCGATGCCGCCAAGCACGGTCTGGAGCCGTTCCCTCTGCTTCGACATACCGCGCCCGACAACGCCAGCAACGCCGGCAATTCTAGTGGAGGTTCCCCCGGCAAGGCGTCTTATCGCGCTCGTGGCTGCCGCGAGGAAGGCGGGGCTCTTCATGCCTGCTCCGGCGCCTCGACGTCATCCGGTTCGATGTCTTCCGACTCGACGGCATTCGCCTCGACGTCATCCGGTTCGGCATCTTCCGGCGCGGCCATGTCAGCGGGCCCTGGTTCGGCTGTAGGCTCCGGCGCTGATTCAGGCTCGGTTTCGGCAGCGGCTGTTACCCTGACGGTGCGCTTCTTCGGCTCAGGCGCCTCGTCGAGCTCGCGGCCGGCTTCGTACTCCACATCCTCGTCGTCGTACGGTTCGGCAGGCGACAACTTGGCGAGAGGCTTGCCGTCGGAACGCTCGAGGCGAACCGCGATCACCTTGGTGACGCCCGATTCCTCCATCGTGACTCCGAGCAGCGAGTCCGCTCCGGTCACCGTTTTCTTGTTGTGCGTTATGACTATGAACTGGCTGGTCCTGCCGAACTCGCGGAGCAGGTTGACGAAGCGGATGACGTTCTGCTCGTCGAGGGCCGCGTCTATCTCGTCCAGGAAACAGAACGGCGACGGCCTGACCATGTAGGTGGCGAACAGCAACGCAATGGCTGTCAGGCTCTTCTCCCCGCCCGACAGCAGCGAAATGTTCTCCAGCTTCTTTCCCGGCGGCTGGGCGTATATCTCGATGCCCGATTCCAGGACGTGATCCGGGTCGATGAGCCGGAGTTCCCCGCGGCCGCCGCCGAAAAGCCTCCTGAACATGTTGTGGAAGTTCTTCTTGACGCGGTTATAAGTCGACAGGAACATTTCCGCGCTCTCGTCGCGTATCTCCTGGGTAATGCGCCGCAAGTCGTCGCGGGCCTTCTGGAGGTCGCCGAGCTGGGTCGACAGGAACTCGTAGCGTTCCTTTACCTCGGCAAATTCCTCTGGAGCCATAAGGTTGACTGAACCGAGTTCCTTGAGCTTCTGCTTGCGCTCCGCCAGCTTGTCGCGCAGCTCCATGACGGGGCTGCGGAGTTCGTACATCCGCTCCTCGAACTCGACGAGCTCCCTGCCGTACTGTTCGCGGAAGTTTTCCTTGACGTTTCGTATCTCCGTCTCGGTCTGCGCAAGTCCCAGGTGCAACCGCTCGAGCTCTGTCTGCAGGGACCCCAGCTTGTCTATCCTCTTCTTGAGCTCTTCCTGGCGTTTTCCGAGGTCGGAATTCTTGAAGGCGATGTCCTTTTCGAGCCGTTCCAGCTCGGCGGTCAACTCGCGCCCCCGTTTCTCTATATCGATTATCTCCGTGTCAATCGACGTGAGGTCTTCCTCTGCCTCGGTTAGGCGGCGGACGTCCATGCCCGTCTCGTTGTCCAGGTCCCGGTGGTAACCTTCCTGGCTGGCTATCTCGCGGCGGATCATGGACACCGACTCCTCGGCGGCCTGGATCTGGGTCTGCATGCGGATGCGGTTGCCGCGCAGTTCCTCGAGCGTCCTGCGGTATTCGTCGATGTGTACGGAAAGCTCGCGGTTCTCTTCGCGCAACGCCGCGATTCTCTCGCGCCGTTCGACTATGCCGTCCTTTATCCCGAGCAGCAGGGCGTCTATGGCCCGTTTCTTGGTGATGATGCCCTCGGGCGACAGGAATTCGTCGATGAATGACGGAGTCGTCCTGCGGTACTGCTCGTAGCGGTCCTTGAGCTCCCTGGCCCTGTCCGAAGCCTCTGCCATCGCGGTGCCCGCGCTGACCATGAGCGCGCGCGCCTCGGCCGTGCCGTAGTCCTTGAGCTTCGCCAGGTCGCCCAGGATGGCCGCCTTGCCCGAAAGGCGCGCAATGATGCCAGCGATCAAGCTGTCTATCGCTTCCTCGGCGGCTTTCCGTTCGCTGGCCGAATAGCCCGAGTCACGCAGACGGGCGTCAAGTTCGCCTACGATGTCCTCGGTGATGCCGTCGAGCTCCACCTGGGCAGAAACCGCTTCGGTATCGTACTGGCCTATCTCCGACTCCGCCCTGGCGATTGCCAGGTCATTGGCGCGGATCCGCTCCTCGGCCGCCTGGATCGAGCCCTCGAAGCCGCTGATGTTCTTCTCTATCTCGGTGATCCGGCCCTTGTGGCCCCTGAGTATCTCGTTCTTTTCGTCCTCGTCCTCGCGCAGGGCCTCGATCTTCTCCGTCAGCGCGCGCAGCTTGATCCTCGCCTGGTCGATCTTGGCCCTGGCCTCGGAGACGCGCTCCGACAGGAGCTTGCGCTCCTTTTCCTTGCCAACCCGTTCGACGGCCAGGCCGTATACCGTCTTCTGTACGTCGACGAGCTTGGCCTCCATCGAGTTGACGATGTCGAGGTTCTCCTCGAGCGACAGGTTGATGCCGTCGATCTGCTTCCTCAAGGCGTCCCTGTCGGTGGTTCTCGCCACGAGCTCCGTATCGCGGCGCTCCTTCTCGTTGACGAAGCCGCGCAGCCGCAGGAGGTGCAGGTCGAGCTCGGTGTTGAATACGTCGTCGCGCAGCGATCGGTACGTCAGCGTCTTGTCGGCCTGGGATTTCAGGGTGTCGTGGCTGCGCTTTACCTCGCCGAGGATGCCCTCGACCTGGCGCATGTTCTCCTCGGTACGGTCAAGCTTTATTTCGGCCTCGCGGGAGCGTGCCTTGTGCTTGGTTATGCCGGCGGCTTCCTCGAAAAGGTAGCGGCGCTCCTCGGGCTTGCTGGACAGGATCTGGTCTATCCGGCCCTGTTCCATCACCGAATAGGCGCTCTTGCCGATACCCGTGTCCCAGAACAGTTCCTTGAGCTCCTTGAGCTTGGCGCTCTGGCCATTGATGAAGTATTCGCTGTCGCCCGAGCGGTAGAGGCGGCGCTTGATGGCGATTTCCGGCACGTCGAGCAACAGCTCGCCGCCCTCGTTCGATATGGTCAGCGTGACCTCGGCCACGTTGAGCGCCTTGCGGGTCTCGGTGCCGTTGAAGATGATGTCTTCCATCGATTCGGCGCGCAGCGACCTGGCCGACTGCTCGCCTACGACCCATTTGATCGCGTCGACCACGTTTGACTTGCCGCAACCGTTCGGACCGAGCAGGGCCGAAATGCCCTCGGAAAAATCGACCTTTGCCCGGTCGGCGAAGCTCTTGAAACCGAATATTTCGAGGCTTTTCAGGAACACGTGATCGCACCTCGTTCAAGCAT
>PGXR01000189.1 GCA_002839245.1 Spirochaetae bacterium HGW-Spirochaetae-7
GGAGCCCTGGTCGTCGGACTGTCGCGAGGCATCCTCGTCGTGATGAGGGAAGCCAGGATCATCGACACGGTGGTCTACGGCATGTCCTTGCCGCTCCAGAACTTCCCGCGCTGGATAGCGGCCGAAGGCATGCTGTTCGTCCAGACCCTCATCAACTTCTTCATACCGTCAGGCTCAGGCCAGGCGGCGACGACCATGCCCATCATGGCGCCGCTGTCAGACCTGCTCGGCATCTCAAGGCAGACTGCCGTGCTCGCATTCCAGTACGGAGACGGCTTCTCCAACCTGCTGTGGCCGACCACTCTGCTGCCGGTCGTCTGCTCGATCGCCAAGATCCCGATCCAGAAGTGGTGGCGGTATTTCGTGCCGTTCTTCGGCATGCTCTTCGTCGTGCAGATGATTTTCATGGCGGTTTCCGTAGCCATCAACCTGGCCTGAGGCCCCGTTGTAGCCCCGGGCTTTTAACGATCCTATGGTTCTCGCCGGACGGCCGGGGTTAGCCCTGGCCGTCATTTTTGCAGCGCCCCGATGAAAGGAAACATGATGAGCGAGTATGAAAGTCTGGCCCGGGCGGTCGATGCCGCGATCGACGGGAAGGCCGCCGAGGCGGTGGCCCTGAGCGACGCCATGGCCGCCGACCCCGAGATTTCCGAGAGCGAATTCCGGAGCAGCAAGGCGCATGTCGATTTCATCGGGCGTTGCGGTTTCGCCGTCGAGTACCCGTACCACGGGATGCCTACTGCCTACAAAGGAACGATGAATGCCGGTCCCGGAGGCCGCGTGGCCATAATGGCCGAGTACGACGCCCTGCCGGGCATCGGGCATGCGTGCGGGCACAACGTCCACGGGGCCATGAGCCTCCTGGCCGGTGCAGGGCTGGCGCCTGTGATGAAGGAGCTGAAAGGCGAGCTCAGGCTCGTAGGAACGCCGGCGGAAGAGACCAACGGCGCAAAGATCACGATGGCCGCGGACGGACTCTTCGACGACGTAGACCTGGCGCTGATGATACACTCGAGCAATCGCGACTGCAGGGTGCGTTACCGTTCGCTGGCCATGGACGGCATCGAATTCAGGTTCGCCGGCCGCGCCTCGCACGCGGCGGCTTCGCCCTGGGAAGGGCGGAACGCGCTCAACGGCGCACAGCTGTTCTTCCACGCGATAGACATGCTTCGGCAGCACGTAAAGCCCGATGTGAGGATGCATGGCATCTATGTCGACGGCGGCAAGGCCTGCAACATCGTGCCCGAGACCGCGACGGTCCGTTTCTACTTTCGTTCGCCGCGCCGCGCCTACCTGGACGGCATTGTCCAGAAGGCATACAACGCGGCCCGGGGCGCCGCGCTGGCAACCGAGACCGAGGTAGCCTGGAGCAATTTCGAACTGTCGTTCGACGAAGTCATGCCGAACGAGGCGGCCGAGTCGATGATGGAGGGAGTGTACCGCGAACTCGGCGTGGCCTTCGGACCGGGAACCGGTCCGGAAGGATCGTCGGACGTCGGCAACGTGAGCATGCGCTGCCCGACCATCCAGCCGACCCTGCCCATCGTCGACCAGCCGTTCGCGCTGCATACCCGCGATTTCTCGGCGGCGACCGTCGGGCCGCTGGCACACGGCGCTATTGTCACCGGAGCGCGGCTGATCGCCCGCGCGGCCTTGAAGGCATTTCTCGAGCCCGGTCTGCGGACCGCGATGAAGGCTGATTTCATACGGGAGAAGAATGCGGTAGAATAGCGTCATGGCTGATGGAATGGGCGTACCCGACTTCAGGAAGTACCACGGGCTCGGCAACGACTATATCGTGATCGACCCGTCCGTCGTCGGGTTCGAGCCGACGGCGGAGGCCGTGCGCGCCGTCTGCGACCGCAATTACGGAGCCGGCTCGGACGGGATATTGTTCGGCCCCCTGGGTGCCGGGTCGGCCGTCGACCTGCGCATCTTCAATCCCGACGGAAGCGAGGCCGAGAAGAGCGGCAACGGCATCAGGATATTCGCCTGGTACCTGTTCGAGCGGGGCTTGCTGCCGCCGGCCGGGCGCCGGATCGAAACCATTGGCGGGCCGACCTTCGCGAGGGTCGTCGATGCCGCCCTTCGCATGATCACCGTGGACATGGGGGAGCCGTCCTTCCTGGCGGTCGACCGCGAGCTGGCCGTCGGACCGCGTACGCTGCGCGCGACCTTGGTGTCGATCGGCAACCCGCACTGCGTCGTGCTGATGCCCGGAGCCGACGCCGCCGCCGCCAGGGAACTCGGGCCGCTCATCGAAATCGACCCGCTGTTCCCGCGGCGCATCAACGTGCAGTTCCTCGAGCCTCTGTCGCGGTCGCGCATCCGCATCGAGATATGGGAGCGGGGAGCCGGCTATACGCTGGCATCGGGCAGCAGTTCTTGCGCGGCCGCCGCCGCCGCGAGGAGGCTCGGCCTCGTCGATGATTCGGTGACCGTCGAGATGCCCGGCGGCGAACTTGTCGTCGAATTCAGGGACGGCCACGCCTGGCTGACCGGGCCGGTGGAGCCGGTGTTCGAGGGACGGTTCAGCGCGCCGCTCCGTGAAAGGCTGGGATTATAAATGACCGACGCCCTCGAGCTCTTGGCTGACGCCAGGCGGATGAGCGCCTGGCTCGTCGAGATCCGCAGGTCCATCCACATGTACCCCGAGCTGGGGCTCGAAGAAACGGTGACCGCCGACCTCATCGAAGCCAGGCTGACAGGGATGGGTGTCGAGCATGCCCGCGCCGGGACGGCAGTGGTGGGGCTCGTCAGCGGCGCCAGGCAGGGCAAGACAGTCGCGCTGCGCGCCGACATCGACGCGCTGCCCATGCTCGAGGCCACCGGAGTGGAATACGCCTCGAAGCGCGCTGGCCTGATGCACGCTTGCGGCCACGACGCGCACGCGACGATTTTGCTAGGAGCGGCGCGCTGGTTCGCGGAGCACCGCGCCGAAATCGCCGGCAACGTCAAGCTGCTGTTCCAGCCGGCCGAGGAAACGGTCGGTGGCGCCGAGACGATGATAGCCGGCGGTTGCATGGAAAACCCGCACGTCGACTACGTGCTCGGCCTCCATGTCATGCCCTACCTGCCGGTAGGCCGCATCGAGACCAGGAAAGGCGCGCTCAACGGTTCGAGCACTTTGATCGACATCGTCATACGTGGCAAGAGCTGCCATGCGGCGTACCCCGAAACGGGAGTCGACGCGATCATGATAGCCGGCCAGGTCGTCACTGCGCTGCAGTCGCTCGTGTCTCGATACGCTTCTCCCCTGGACGCGGCGGTGCTGACCATCGGTACCATCGAGGGCGGAACCGTACGCAACATCGTGGCTGACGAGGTCAGGATGAAGGCTACTCTCCGGACTACGGACGACTCGGTCCGCGACAAGCTCCTGGACAGGGCCAAGGCTCTCGTGGAAGGCCTGGCTTCATCCTTCGGCGGCTCGGGGGCCGTCGATATAGGCTATGGCTACAAGGCGCTCGTCAACGACCCGGAGGTCGTCGACGTCGTCGCGGCAGCCGCAGACGAGATCCTCGGTCCCGGTTCTGTGGCGTGGAAGGAGAAGCCCAGCATGGGCGTCGAGGACTTCTCGTTCTTCTGCGGAGCGCGCGCTGGAGCATTCTACCATCTGGGATGCGGCAACGAGGCGCGCGGCATAGTCTCGCCGCTGCATTCCGCCGGCTTCGACATAGACGAGGCCTGCCTGCCGCTTGGAGTCGCGATGCAGGTAGCGGCCACGCTGAGGCTCCTCGAAAAGGCCTGACCGACCGGCGTTCGCCCTTCCAGGTCATGCCTCGGCTTGCCCAGAGATGCTGGCCGTGTTAACTTCGTGCCATGGCACACTTGCAGTTTGACGGTTGCGACGCGGTCGCGCTCGCGACGGAATATGGTACTCCGCTCTATGTCGTTTCCGAACGAATGATCAGGGATCGCTTGCGGGAGATCCGGAAGGACTTCCTGGATCGCTACCCCAATACCGGCGCGCTGTACGCCAGCAAGGCCCTGCAGACCCTCGACATCTGCCGTATCGTCGCCTCCGAGGGAATAGGCCTGGACGTGGTGTCCGGAGGAGAGCTGTTCGCCGCGGCCAAGGCCGGCTTTCCCATGGATAAAATTTATTTCCACGGCAATTCCAAGACCGAATCCGAGATCCGCATGGCCGTCGAGTACGGAGTCGGCAGGGTAGTCGTCGACAACCTGCACGAGCTGGCTATCCTCGACGGGGCAGCCCGCACCCTGAACAGGCGGGTCAAGATACTGTTCCGCGTGACGCCCGGCGTCGACACCCACACGCACGAGTTCATGTCGACGGGCAAACTCGACTCCAAGTTCGGCATTCCACTGGATCCGCGTGTCCGCGACGAGTACGTGGGCGCCGCGCTCGGGATGGAAGGCGTCGAACTCCTCGGCTTCCATTTTCACGTCGGTTCCCAACTGCTGTCCAACGAGTCGCACCTCAAGGCAATAAGCATCATCTGCAAGCTCATGGTCGAGGTGCGCGATGCCTACGGCATGACGACGCGCGAGCTCAACCTGGGAGGCGGTTACGGCATCCATTACCAGGACGACGAGCAAACCAGGCCGCTGTCGTATTTCGTCGACGCGATGATGGCCAACCTCGGGACCGCATGCTCGGCGGCCGGGGTGGCAATGCCGCGCGTCGTCATCGAGCCGGGCCGGTGGGTGGTCGGCGAGGCCGGCATTACGCTGTATACCATCGGCTCCCGGAAGGTCATCCCCGACGTCAGGACCTACGTCGGAGTGGACGGCGGCCTTCCCGACAACCCGCGGCCCGCGCTGTACGGCGCCGTCTACGAAGCTACCGTCGCCGACCGCGACGATGGGCCGCGCAACGAGGTCGTTACCGTCGCCGGCAAGTGCTGCGAGACGGGCGACATACTGATACGCGACATCGCGCTGCAGTCACCCATGCCTGGTGACATACTCGCCGTATTCACCACAGGCGCCTACAACCACTCCATGGCCAGCAACTACAACCGCCTGGCCAGGCCCGCGATGGTACTGACGAACGCCGGCAAGCACCGGCTGTCGGTACGGCGCGAAACCTTCGAGGACCTCGTCGCCCGAGAGTTGTAACGGGCTGTCGCAGAATACGACAGCCTGCCGATGCCTACTCCGTCTTGAATTGCCCGAACTTCTGGCGCAACTCGTCCACTATCACGCTCAGGCTCTGAGACTGGCCGACCAGGAGCTGCATCGAGCGCACGATCTCGGCCGATCCGGTCGTGGCCTCGGCCATGCCCGTAGTCACCCTGTCGGATACTTCCTTTATCTTCGTCGACGAATCGAGCATCGCCGCGGTGCCGGCCTTGATGTCGCGCGACCCTTCGCGAATGTGTACGGTCACCTCGTTTATCTCGTTTATTGAATCGAGTATCTGCTTGCCGCCCAGGTTGAGTTCAGAAACCGCCTGTTCTATCTCGGTAAAGGCGTTGACGGTGCTACCGACCTCGTCGGTTATCTTCTCGAAAGCCTCCGAGGTACGCAGCATGTTCTGGTCGGTCTCCCGCACGGAGGACGAGATGTCCTTGATGAGCTTGGCGATGGTCTGCGAGGATTGGGCCGCTGAATCCGCGAGCTCATGGTGGACGTCAAGAAGGCGATCGACGGAACCAACGCGATAAAGCAGAACGTCTCGGCATCCACCGA
>PGXR01000190.1 GCA_002839245.1 Spirochaetae bacterium HGW-Spirochaetae-7
AACGTACGAGGTACCGGTGGTCGCGAAGTACCCGGAAACCGAGCTGGATTCGCGCGACAAGCTGGGCAACTTCCTTGTTCCCTGGAATAATTCCTGGGTTCCACTGAAGCATTTCTTCGATTTCGAAGTGCGCTCCGGCGTCTCACAGATATACTCTGAAAACGGCGAGCTGGCTTTCAGGCTCTACGCCAGCTCGATGTCGGACAGCACCGACGCCGAGCGTCTGCTCAACGAACGGAAAGCAGTCGCGCTGTTCGCTGAAAAGATAGTCATGCCGCCAGGGTACAGCTACAAGCTCGACAACCCGCGCATCGAGATAGACGATTCGATACGCTCGCTCTTCGTCGCGATGGCCATCTCCGTCGTCCTCATCTACCTGCTCCTCTGCTTCCAGTTCAACTCGCTCTGGATACCGCTGATCATCCTCGTGACCATTCCCCTGGGCTTCGTGGGAGTCGTCGTATCGCTGTTCGCGTTCGGGTCGACGCTCAACCTCAATTCGCTGCTCGGCACGATACTGCTGGGCGGAATAGTCGTGAACAACGCGATCATCATGATCGACTTCTACCTGAATACGCGAAAAGACTTTCCCGACCACCTGGCGGCGATAGAAGCCACGGCCGCCCTGCGGTTCCAGCCCATCCTGATAACCACCCTGACCACGATATTCGGCATGCTCCCCATTGCCCTGAACCTCGGATCCGGCTCGTCGATACTGCAGCCGCTGGGCATCGCGGTCTCCGGCGGCCTGATATTCTCGACGTTCATGACGCTGTTCGCGGTTCCGGCCATCCTGAGTTTCTGGAGATACAACCCATGAGACAGCCATTGCCCCTGCTGCTGCTCGCCATGGCGCTGGTGCCGCTATGGGCCGAACCGATGACGCTGTCCCTGGATGACGCGGTGGGACTGGCCATGCGCGCCAGCCTGGACATGCAGGGCAACGACCTCGCCGTCGCGTCGGCCAAGCGGAGCCTCGAGAACAGCTGGAACCTCTTCCTTCCTGGCATCAGCTCCTCCCTGGGCGCCAGCCTGAGCGACGATCTCTTCATCGATACGCCGGCCAGGGCGGGAGTCGCGGCAGCGAATCCCTTCGGGACCACCGTCACCCTGGGCACCAGGCTGACCGTCGGCACCGCCGTATTGTTCGACCTCGAGGCGAGGCGGGCAGCGTACCGTTCCTCCGTCCTCGATCGGCAGATGGCCTCGGCCAGCCTGACAAGGGACGTGGAGAAGGCCTATTTCGCGATTGTCTCGCTTGAACTCGACCTGCAGAACAAGGGCAAGGCAGCCGAACTCTCGGCCGAACGCCAGCGCCTGGCCGCCTTCCGATTCGAGCGCGGGCTGGGTTCCGAGCTCGACGTGCTCAAGGCGCAGATGTCAGAACTGAACGCACGCGCCGCCGTGGAGAAAGCCGACGCTGACTTCCGGAAGCGACAGGCCACCTTCAGGCGACAACTCGGCCTGCCCGCCGGGACCCAGCTGACGCTGTCGACGGCTCTCGAGATACCGCCCGGCATCCACCCGCAAGCCCCGGAAAGCCTGATCGACGGGCGCCTGGACCTGGAGAAAGCCAGGCTGGCCATGGCGGCTGCGGCAAGCGCCGTAGCCCGGTACGACGCGACGGTCCGCCTGCCGGTGGTGACCCTCGAGGCGGGGTGGAACTTCGGGCTCGATGATTTTTCGGACTCGAGCGATCAATTCACGCTGAAAGCCGGGCTCGCCTTCAACCCCGACGCCTGGATACCCAGGTCGCAGAAGGACCTGGCGCTGCGCTCGCTCAGGGAAGCCCAGGACAGCCAGGCCGCGAAATACCAGCAGGGCCTGCGCAACGCGCGCGACGAGATAGAAGCGCTGCTCCTGGACATCGGCCTTGCGGCTAGAAGCCTGGAGCTTGCCGACGGGCAGGTAAGCCTGGCGGAGCGAATCTACGTGCGAACCAAGGAAGCCTGGGAACGGGCTTCCGCGACAGGCCTCGAACTCGAGGAAGCCGGCCTGGCCGTCGATTCGGCGCAGCAGTCGCTGATCGCGGTACGGTACCAGTACCTGTCACTGCTCATAGACCTGGGTTACGCCCTGAACGTAGACTGGCGGACGCTGGCGCCATAGAGTCTAATCAAGAATGGCGGATGGAAAGCGCCGAGACATGGAGAGGGTAAGGATCAAAAAACTCGAAATCTTTATTGACACGTATTAATACACGTATTATGCTGTTTTAATGAGAAGCTGGACCTCAAAGGATATATTGAGACGTCTTTCCGAAGACGGGTGGGTCGTCAAACATCAAGTCGGTTCCCACGTCCAGCTCGTTCACCCAATAAAAGCCGGAAAAGTCACAGTACCGCATCCAAACAAGGATCTTGCTCCCGGAACGGTACGAAGCATTGCCCGGCAAGCCGGAATTGCCTTGGAGGTGCCACCATGAAAATCTATTTATTCCCCGCATTCTTCCGTCGGACTGATTCGGGAACATATTCTGCCGATTTCCCGGATTTACCAGGGTGCGTCTCTGCTGGCAGTACTCTGGAAGAAATATTTGCAGGATCCAGAGAAAGCCTCTCGCTGCATCTCTACGGCATGCTTGAGGATGGCAATGCTATTCCAGATGCTTGCGACCCTCAGGGTATTGTACAAGAACCTGGTGCTTTCATCGCCCTCGTCGAAGGTCATCCAGATATGATCCGAGATGAGCTCAGGAGCCGCTCGGTCAAGAAAACGCTCACCATTCCTGCCTGGATCAATGAAGAAGGAGAACGACGACGTATCAACTTTTCTCAAGTTCTGCAGGAAGCCCTTCGCGAGCGCTTAGGTGTCTAGAAAAGTAAATCAAGCCTCTCCGTCAGCGACTGCATCAGGTTCGGCTGCTTCGGGCTCTTCGGGGCCAAAGTCAGGCACGTACCTGGCGCGCGGGCTCGGCGGACGCAGGCTGCCCATCTCGGGATTGTGCATGAGGTCGCGGGGCTTGGAGCCCTGGGCCTTGCCGACGATGCCCTTCTCTTCCATCAGCTCGACGAGGCGGGCCGCGCGGTTGTAGCCTATCTTGAGCTTGCGTTGCAGGAAGCTGGCGCTTGCCTTGCCCTGCGAAAGCACTATCTCCAGGGCCTTCTCGTACAAAGGATCGTCGTCCTCGGCGTCGAACAGGGACGGTCCCTCGTCGTCGTCGTCCTCGTCGACGAATATCTCCTCGTCTATGTAGTCTGGCGAGCCCAGGGTCTTCACGTGGGCCACCACGCGCTCGACTTCGTCCTCCGAGACGAACGCGCCCTGCATGCGCACCGGGAAGGCGTCGGAAGCGCTCGAGTACAGCATGTCTCCGCGGCCGAGCAGTTTCTCGGCGCCGACCATGTCGATGATGATGCGTGAGTCGAACTTGCCGGCGACCATGAAGGCTATGCGGCTGGGTATGTTGGCCTTGATCAGGCCGGTGATCACGTCGATGCTCGGCCTCTGCGTTGCGAGGACGAGGTGGATGCCTATCGCGCGCGACATCGCAGCCAGTCGCGCCAGCGTCGATTCCAGCTCCTTGCCCGTCGTCGCCATCAGGTCCGCGAATTCGTCTATTATCACGACGATGTACGGCAGCTTCTCCGTCGCCATGTTCTTCTCGACGATCTTGCGGTTGAACGAGCGGATGTCGCGCACGCCCATCGCGTCCAGGAGGCTGTAGCGCCTCTCCATCTCGCAGATGCAGTACTGCAGGGCCTGGAATGCGCGCTTGGGCTCGGTTATCACCGGCGTCAACAGGTGCGGGATGCCGTTGTACAGCTTGAGCTCGACGATCTTGGGGTCTATCAGGATAAGCTTGACCTCGTTGAACGAGCGCTTGTAGAGGATGGAGAGGATAATAGAGTTGACGCAGACCGACTTCCCCGAGCCGGTGGCGCCGGCTATGAGGAGATGCGGGGTCTGGGTCAGCTCGACGACCTGGACGTCGCCGGTGATGTCCTTGCCGAGGACCACCGGCACTTCCATCTTCGCGTTCTTGAAGACCTCGCTCTCGACGATTTCCTTGAACGACACGATTGACCGCCGCTCGTTGGGCACCTCGATGCCGACCGCGTGCTTGCCCGGAATGGGAGCGACGATGCGGACGCTCGACGCGGCCAGGCGCAGGGCTATGTTGTCGCAAAGGTTGGCTATCTTCGACAGGCGCACCCCTGGCGCCGGCAGTATCTCGAACATGGTAATCACCGGACCCTTCTTGATTCCGGTGACCTCGGCCTCGATGCCGAACTCCATGAGCGTCTCGCGGAGCACGTCGGCCGCGCGGCGGGTCTTGTCGTCAATTATCCAGTACTGTCCGTCCGGGTAGTCTGTCAGGATGCCTTCGGTCGGCAGGGCGTATTTGACGACCGGCTTCTTAAAGGCGCTGCGCGCGGGCCTGGCAGGCTTCGCTGACAGTGCCGCCGCACGCACGGCATCGGCATGCTCTCCGTCCTGGAACACCTCGACCCTGGGCAACAGCGAGGGAAGCCGCTCGTCCGCGGGAACGTCGTCCGCGGGAACGTCGTCATCCCAGTACTCCGCGTCCAGGGCAGGATCGCTGCGGACGAGGCGGGGTTCCCCGGAGCCTCTGTTGAACATCACCTGGATGGGTTTGTCCTGTACGGCCTCGGCCCTGACAGGTTCCTCGTCGTCGCAACGGTCCTCGGAGCCAATGTCCTCGAGGGTACCGGTTTCGTCGAGGGGCTCGAGGCTTTCGGCTTCCAGGTCCGTGGCCCCGGCGTCGGCTCTAGCATCCAAGGAACCGCCCATGGACGAGAGAAACGGAGCCGGCGGAAGGTCGGGATAGCTCAGTTCGAGCTTCCTCGGCTCGTAACCGGGCTCCTCGTCCTGCGAAGCCTCGTCGAAGGGCGAGGCCGCCGGCAAGCCATTCCGGGCCACTGATCCCGGGGCTTCTCCGCGGGCTATCCGCCTGGCGGCCAAGGCGATGAAAGCCGAAAAGAACAGGGTAAGCCCGAAGCCCAGGGCAGCAAGGCCGGCGACTCCGAACGGCGCCAGGCCGGGGAACAGCGAGAACCAGCGTGCAGGATAGTCCAGAAAACGCGCCGTCAACGCCAGCGAGCACAGCGGGACTATGCTGCAGACCAGCGCGAACAGGATGTCCCAGCGAAAGCCCGGCATCGCGATGATTATGGCGCCGACCCATGGGTACGCGGGCAGCACGAAGGCGGCCCACGACAGTCCATCGAGGAGGAAACCTCCGATGGCGACGTCAGTACCGAGCGCCGCCACGACGAGCAGCGCAAACAACGAGACGCCGAGGGCGCCCAGTCCGATGCACGAGGTGATGACGAGCGACGATGTAGAATCCTTGTTTGCCAATGCTTTCGCTCCGATCCTTGGTATCAGTATCGGCGTTTCGTCAGAGCAGGAACAGGCCGAGTAGGCCGGCCGGCACCAGGTAGGCCGCAAACCACGCGAGTCTTCCCTTCTTTACGATTGGCATGAGAAGCAGGAGCGACGCGATGCCCGCGGCGAACGCGACGACGGAGCCCGCCGCGAGCGGCGCCACGGCTACGGTGCCCGACAACGCGCCCTGGTCGCCCAGTTTCAGGACCAAGGCGCCGAGTATCGCCGGAATGGCCAGCAGGAAGGCGAATTCGCCCGCCT
>PGXR01000191.1 GCA_002839245.1 Spirochaetae bacterium HGW-Spirochaetae-7
TCAAGGGGTGGTTCTTCATCCTGGTGACGTCCGGGTTTCTCTATGTCCTGATCAACCGCCGTCTCCGGGCCGGGCACCTCGCCGGGCGTCGTTGTCCAGTGCTGGATGCAGCGTTCCTGGTCGATGCCTGGGCCGCCACCTGGACCGCCGGCCCGGCCTTCGCGGCGGCCTTCGCCACGACGTATCGCGCCGGTCGGGCACGCGTCGGCACAGGCAGTGCAGGCTCCGCAACCCCCGTCAGCAGCGCCAGCGGCGGCAGCGAGAGGGTCACTTCCGGCCGGGTCATCCGCGACATCTTCGCCAACCATGTAATCGCGAGGAAAGAGAAGCGCGCCCAGAAGGCAGGCGGGGCCATAGTCCCTGGTGACGAGGAGGCTCGACCGTCCTATGAATCCGAGCCCGGCAAGCTCTCCCAGCAGTTTTTCCGGCAAGCGCGAGTTTACGACAGCCCTGAAGCCCTTGGCAGGCAGGCCGGAACGGCCGGCGAGCGACCGCCCCGCCGAGAGGAGGAGACGTGTCATGGTGGCGTAACGATTGTTCGCGGCGAAGGCGCCGACGGAAAGCGAAGAAGGATCCGGCCGGCTCCCGGGCCGCGGATCGTAGGGAAAGGCGACGACCACCGCTGCGGCCGATTCCAGAAGCCCGTATCGCGCTACCGCGCCCGAATCGGACAACCCGGCCAGCTTTTCCAGAACGGCTCGGCTTACTACCGAATGCACGGCTAAACCCGCCTCCCCGAACGAGGCGGCGATGTCCGCTCGCGCATCGCGATGGACGGGCGGAGAGCTCAACGTGCTGCCTGGGCCTCTTTGCGGGATTTCTCTATTTTCTGCATCTTGCGGTAGTATTCGGCTTGCTTGACTATCTCCGCCATGTCCTGGACGACGATCCTGTTCTCGATGAGGCGGAAAAGCCTGTTCGACAGCAATTGTTGGACGACGATGCTGCCATCGTTCATCGGCAGGCCGATCATGTTGATCAGCTCTTTGGGACCGAAGTCGAAAGTATGCGTGGCGCCGTTCTTGATGGGCACCCGGTTCTTCTCCAGCTGGATATGGAGCGCGTCGTACATCCTGCCCAGCGGGTCGGAAATGAGCGTGTTGGCCAGCTGCTTGTATATGAACCATATGCGCTCGGCAAGCAGCTGGGTGAGCCGCGTGACTATCTGGGGCTGGGCCTGGACCATCCTCTCGAAGTTCTGCTTGTTGACGGCGAGCAGGTAGGCATCCTCGTAGGCGATGGCGCTGGCCGAACGCGGCTTGTTCTCGAGCAAGGCCATCTCGCCGAAAATGTCGCCGGCCTTGAGCACGGCGAGCAGCACCTCGGTATTGTCGACTATCTTGGTGATCTTCACCGAGCCCTTCTGTAGAATGTACAGCTCGGAACCGGGCATGCCTTCGGAGAAGACCATCGTATCCTTCGGGTAGAACCTGTTGAACTCCTCGGTCGAGCCTTCGAGGTAGACCGCCTTGGAATACGGCTTGATCTTGGTCATCCGCTCCTTGACCGCGGAAGCGTTCTGGCCGTTGGGGCAGAACTTGAGATACTGGTAGTATGCATAAAAAGCCTGGTTGAACTGGCTCTGGCGGGCATAGTATTCGGCCACCTTGTACAGGTGCGATGGATCGATGTCGGCGCTCTTCTTGAGCGTTATGCGGGTCAGGGCCTCGTCGAGGAATCGCATGCGCTTCGAGAAGCCCATGATAATCTTCATGGCCACCGGCGTGTTCTTCTCGATGAGGAGGCCGTACTGTTCGCGCTGCACGCTTATAAGAATGACGTCGGTGATGGCCTGGGCGGTCTCGATGTGGCTGTGGCTCGACATCGTCGATACGACGCCGAAAAAGTCGCCGGGCGAGTAGATGTTGCCGCCTTCTTCCTCGACGACCTCCACTTCCTTGGAGATGCGGACCTTGCCTGACCTGATGATATAGAAACGATCGGCGTTCTGCTTTCCTTCGACGATTATATACGAGTCTTTTTTGAAATTGACGAAAGCCAGCTGGAGAGGATTTTCCATGCCTATACCGTTTCTCCCGTCGGAAAGCTCGTTTGAAGTATAGGGACGCCCCCCGGGGTTGTCAATCTCCGCTGTCGGGCGGAGGCGACAGAACCCGGGGAGGTTCCTGCCCGATCACGATATCACATGTCTGCGGGGAGGCCGAACTTCGCGGTGAGGCGCTGTACCTCCGTCCTGACCCTGGCAACCACGGCCGCGTCGCCCCTGGATCTGAGCACCTCGACGATAAAGCCCGCTATGAGCGCCATCTCGGGCTCTTTCATGCCCCTCGTCGTTACGGCGGGGNTCGTATTCCCGACGTGATGAAGGGGCTCTTCTGGTCGAAGGGGATGCCGTTCTTGTTTACAGTTATGCCCGCCTCGTCGAGCCACTTCTCCGCTTCCTTGCCGGTGATGCCCAGGGGAGAGAGGTCGACGAGCATGAGGTGGTTGTCGGTGCCGCCCGAGACGATGCGAACGCCGCCGGAGGCCAGTTCTTTGGCAAGCACCTTGGCATTGACGACGACCTGGCCTATGTAGGCCTTGTACTCCTGCGACAGCGCTTCCTTGAAGGCCACCGCCTTGGCTGCGGTGATATGGCACAAGGGACCGCCCTGGATGCCCGGGAAAATCGTGCCGTCTATCAGTTCCGACCACATCTTGACCCGGTCGCCCTTCGGCGTCTTGACGCCTATCGAGTTTTCCTTGTCGATGCCGATAAAAATCGCGCCTCCGCGTGGCCCGCGGAGGGTCTTGTGCGTCGTCGTCGTCGTAAAATCGGCTATCTTGACGGGGCTGGGATGTACACCGCCCGCTACGAGGCCGGCGATATGGGCCATGTCGACCATGAACAGCGCGCCGACCTCGTCAGCTATCTTCCTGAATCGATCGAAGTCGATGATGCGCGGGTAGGCGCTGGCTCCTGCGATTATCATCTTCGGGCGTCCCTCGCGCGCAAGCCGGGCCAGTTCATCGTAGTCTATCGTCTCGGTCTCGCGGTTGACGCCGTAGCGGATGACGTTGTAGAGCTTGCCGGAGAACGACACGGGCGCTCCGTGCGTCAGGTGCCCGCCATGGGCGAGGTCCATGCCGAGTATCGTATCGCCGGGCTTGAGCGCGGCGAAGTAGACGCCCATGTTGGCCTGTGATCCGGAATGTGGCTGGACATTGACGTAGTCCGCGCCGAACAACTCCTTGGCGCGGTCCCGGGCGAGGTTCTCGGCCATGTCGACGAATTCGCAGCCGCCGTAGTAACGATGGCCGGGATAGCCCTCGGCATATTTATTGGTCAGGACGGAACCGGCGGCTTCCATCACGGCCCTGGACGCGTAGTTCTCGCTGGCTATCAGTTCGAGGTTGTTTCGCTGGCGATCCTCCTCGAGGCCGATGGCCTTCCAGAGCTCGGGATCTGATTTCTTTATATATGACATGAAAGCCTCCTTATTGGAACGACGACAGCATACCACGATCCGCCCGATATGAGAAAGCAAGAAACGCCGCGTACCATCAAACCGGAGAGGCGCGAGGACAATACCGGCATTCCCGGTCAGTATACCCCGGTGATCTCGACGTCGCTCCAAAACGAGGTGTAGGAAGGAAGGTCCCCACCCGCTTCCTCGAAGATGTTCTGGAAGGAGTAGCGCCTGGCGGCCCCTACCGTGCGGCCGTCGGGAGCCATCCTGTCGACCTTGGCCAGTCCGCGTGAAAAGGCTATGTGCCGGTCGTCCATGTTGCCGAAATACCTCGAACGATCCGGGAACGGCGGGATGAAGTCTCCGACGGTCGCGCCGGAGACGAACACCGGGTCCACCGGAATCCAGCCGAATCCATACACGTAGAACTCTACCCAGGCATGGTTCCAGGCGCGCCTTGAATCGTCCACGACCACGCCGGCGACAGGCAGGGCCGGAACGCCGGAGGCCCTGAGGATGGCCGCGTACAGCAACGCCATGTCCCACGAATCCGCCCTTGCCGCTGCCAGCGCGTCGGCGGGCTTCACGGATACTGCCCCGGCGTCGAAGCGGACCGCCTGGGACAGCGCAGCCAGGGCGGCGGAGGCTATCCTGTACTGGTTCCTTTCCTTGCCGGCAGCCTTTTTCGCGAAGGCCCTGATAGCCGGATCGTCGGAGGGAACCAGGGAGTCGGCCTCCACGAAGGTCGCATACAGGCGAGGCGCGTTGGACGGCACCGGCTTGATGGCGTCGACCTTGACGTCCGTCTCGATGCCGTAGACCTGGATGAGGTGATCCTGCCCGACGCTCACCAGCCTGTTGGGCTGAAGGTCGACGAGGCGGTAGGCCGACAAGCCGCGGTAATCGGCGAGCAGGGGCTCGGTCGTCCTGTTCAGCGTCTTGAGTCCCCGCTGCGACGGGGTATCCGCGGGGAAGGGCATCCACAGCGACAGAGTATTGGGTCCTGACGAATTGACGCGCGATATCGTGACGAAGCTCGAAAGCGCGTACGTCCTCCGTCCGCGGTACGCTTTCGTGCCGGGCATGTCGGTCACCTGGAAATAGCGCACCTGGCTCGTACCCTTGTCTGTCCTGACCGCGACGCCCCCGGTCATCGCGCCGTCAGGCACGCGGACGCGTATCTCCTTGTCGGACCAGCTCTCGTACTCGCCGGAAGCATCCTGAGGGCTCGTGTAGCCTCGTCCGGTCTCCTCGCTCTGCAGCGGCACTGCCGCTTCGCCCATCCACGTGAAAAGCACGGCGGAGTCGCCCCTGTTGGTTCCGAAATTGAGCCCCCGGATCGACAGCGCCGAACCGATGGCGCCGGCGTCGGCCGAAAGCGATTCTATCGTCGGTCCTAGTGTCTGGGCTCCGGAGCCTGCCGGGGACGATGGCAGCAGCGCACGGCTCATGAACATCCTGGCATTCGAACGACCCTTCACGTTGACGACGCGGACCAGGCTCGACTCGGCATAGAGCGGGACCCTGAGCTCTATGAGGACATCCGACCATGACAGGTACGACGATGAGGTCGCGGCCGCGCCGTCGAATTCGACCCTCCCCTCGCCACGTTCGCTGCCGAAGTGCCTGCCCTGGACACGGAGCATCGCCCCGGGCTCGCCTATGGCCGGGTCGACCGACTCGACGACGGGCCGCTCCGTCCTTGCCTTGGCAAGCGAGATGAATACCGCGGCCATGCCGACGAGCATGATGCCGGCGATGATAATGACAGGCCGGTGGCGACCTCGTTTCGGCGGCTTTGGAGGGGAAAAGGCAATCCTCACGGCTTGGCCTGGTCCTTGTTTTGCGCTTCCTGGGCAGGGGGAACCGCGGGGTCCGGACGGTACTTGTCGATCACCAGCTCGACGCGGAGAGGAGAGCTGCCTTCTCCCTGCGAGCCGAATGGATAGAACAGCACGCGCTCGCCGAATTTTACCGACAGCGTATCGACCGTCGTCCTGTAGCGCAGGCCGGCTTCGCCTTCCTTGTACCAAACCTGGCCCTGCGCTACGAGCATGAGGCCGCCAGCCTTGTCCTTGTACGGCGTCACGGTGATGACTATCGCCACGTCCTTGCCTATCATCTTGATGGAAACCGAAGACCCGGGAATCGTATACTTGACGTCGCCGGCTTGCCAGCTGGGCTCTTCTGACGGCTTGCCGACTGAGGCGGCTATGGATACGGTGAGCGCCTCGCCGAGCAAGGCGGCAGGTATGGCCGCTATCGAGCCGGAGTCGGCCAACGGGGTGCCCTGTGCCCATGCGGGGAAGGTGGCGAGCGCGGCCGCGAAGAACGTCATGCCGGCGAACAGGCTACGCCTCACCGGCGGATCCCGTTCTGGTAATCGGCCTCGCGCACGATGAAGGGTTCACCGGCATTTACGCCGAAGGCTTCTGCCGGGAGGGTAATATTGATGTTGACGGCCGAATTCTGCCTCGAGATAAAATCGATGACCGATTCTATTCCCATGCCCGAAGTCGCTACCGAGCTGGCTTCGGCGGAACGTCTGACCGCCAGCCTCAAGTCCGCGTTGCGGTGACCGCTTGCGGCAAGCGCAAGGCCCATCGCCATGATGGCTACGGCGGCTGCGGCTGCCAACGGCGCGGGAATGGAAAGCCTGCGGCCACCGAACGCGTAGAGGCGACCGGACTGCCGGGGCGAGGCCGACGCTATGCGACCGGCGACGCGGGCCCTGACAGCCTCGGCGGTCGCCCCGAAGGTGGCTACCTCGGCCGCGAACAGAGCCCGGGTCATATCCATGGACTTGACGGCGCCCGTGCAGGCCGCGCAACTGCGTACATGCCGCTCGAGCGTCTCGCGCCATGGGGAAGGGACTTCGCCGTCCAGCCAGGCTGATAAAAGCTCACGATCGGGACACATCGTTACCATCCTCCCGCATCATTGCGGCAAGAGCCTCGCGGGCCCTGAAAACCCGGACCTTCACGTTGCCTTCGGCTATGCCGAGCACGCGTCCAATTTCCTTGTAGTTGAGGAGGCCGTACTCCTTGAGCACCAGGACCATCCTGTATTTCTCGGGCAGCCTGTCCAGGTATCGCCTGATTTCCACGCTGGCCTCGCCCTTGATTGTCACGTCCTCGGGCGATTCGGATACACCGTCCATCTCCTTCAGGTAGCGCTGGTAGACCTTCTGCTCGCGCCCCTTGCGCTTTATCCAATTGAGGGCGTTGTTCTTCACCACGCGGATAAGCCAGTACTTGGCGTCGTCCTTGGTCGGGAAGATGCCCCAGCGCTCGACGGCCTTGATATACGAGTCGTGCACGACGTCCTCGGCGGCCTCGTCGGAGGCGGTAATCCTCCTGGCCACCCTGAAAAGCATCGTGAACGTCTCGTCGTACAAGGCCTTGAAGGCCAAGTCATCCACGGCGTTCCTCTGGTTAAACAAATCTCGGCCCCCGTCCGTTACGCGCGGGACTCGGGCAAGAATTTCCAGGTGGTGCCGCCGGGGCCGTCCTCGAGGATGATGCCCCTCGCCTTGAGGCCGTCACGTATCGCGTCGGCCCTTGCAAAGTCCATGGCTTTCTTCGCCGTGATCCGCTCCTCGATCAGGCTCGCCACCTCGGCCGCGAGAGCTACGTCGACCGGAGCCGCCTCGACTCGGCGGACGCCGGCAAGCCCCAGACCGAGAACGCGGTCCATGTCGAAGGCCGCTCCGAGAGCGTCGGCCGCCGGGACGTTCTGCTCGCGCAGCACACCCCACAGTTCCGCCAGGCCCCGCGGCGTCGACAGGTCGTCCTCCACGGCAGCGCGGAACGAGGCGACGCGTGCCGCCGCCGCCGGGCATAGCAGGGCTACCGGCGTCGGACCGTTTCCGCCCTCCGGCACCTTTTCGCGCAGGGCCAGCACGCGCTCGACGAGAGACCGGCGCGAAGCGCGGGACGAGTCGAGGGCCTCGTAGGAGAACTGCAGCTGGGAACGGTAGTGCCCGCCCAGGAGGAAGTAGCGATAATCAAGCGGTTGATAACCGGCATCGACCAGCGTCTTGAGCGTCAGGAAGCCAGCCTTGGACTTGCTCATCTTGCCCGCGCCCACCACGAGGAACTCGTGGTGCAGCCAGTAGCGCACCCATTTCTTCATGGTTGCCGCCTCGCTCTGGGCGATCTCGTTGGTATGGTGCACCGGTATGTGGTCTATTCCGCCTGCGTGGATGTCGAAGCTGTCGCCCAGGTACTTCATGCTCATCGCCGAGCATTCGATATGCCAGCCCGGATACCCCCGCCCCCACGGACTGTCCCAGACCAGCGCCTGGTTCTCGAACTTGCTCTTGGTGAACCAGAGAACGAAATCCTGCGGGTTCCTTTTGTTGCCGTCGACCTCGATGCGGGATCCTGACTGCTGCTCGTCGAGCCTGAGCATCGCCAGCTCGCCATACGAGGGAAATTTCGATACGTCGAAATACAGGTTGCCACCTGACTGGTAGGTAAAGCCGTTGGCTTCGATGCGCTGTATCA
>PGXR01000192.1 GCA_002839245.1 Spirochaetae bacterium HGW-Spirochaetae-7
AATCCTGAGGGGCGGTACCGCCGCGGCTGGAAGCAAAGCGGCGGTTGAAAGGATGATCCCCAGAACGATGGCCCTTGGCATGGCATATCGATTCTGGGCCCAAACCGCGACGCTGTCAAACAGGCGATCAGACCGGGGTCTGTCCCCCGGCACGGACCCTACCTACGATCGCCCGGAATTCGTCGTCGTCCACGAGGCCGCGCTTGTGGTTTCCGAGGTCCTTGACGGCGGACAGGACGGCGGCGCCCTGCTCGTCATCGAGCGCACCGAGCCCGAGTTCTTCGAGCTTGTAGTTCACGGACAGCTTTCCGCTCTTCTTGCCGAGTACGACCTTGCCCTTTCGGCCCACGAGGTCGGGATGAACGGCGAACATCACCAGAGGGTTCTCTACGACCAGGTTGACGCCGATGCCTGATTCACGGGTGAAATTCTCTTCACCCACGACTGGCTTGTTCCGCGCGACGGGAATACCGCTCAGGTCGGCGACGAGGGCTGACAGGTCCTTGAGCGCGGTTATGTTCCGCTCCGAGTCCTCGTTGTAAAGCAGCTTCAACGCCAGGACGAGTTCCTCGAGGGGGGCATTGCCCGTCCTTTCCCCGAGCCCATTGACGCATGAGTGGACGACGCTTGCGCCTGCCCCGACCGCGGCGAGTTCGGTCGCGAGGGCCAGGCCAAAGTCGTTGTGGGTATGGATCTCGACGGGAAGCTTCGTGGCGGCGATGTATTTGCGGGTCAGCCAGGCTATCGCCTCGGGTGTCGCGCAACCCATCGTGTCGACGATTCCTATCGAATCGGGCGGCGACTCGTCCATGATGCCGCGAAGGAGGGCGTCGAGGTCTTCCTCCCTGGCCCTCGTCGAGTCGTAGGGGAAATAGACCGTGTAGAGCCCCTTGCTCCTGGCGTAGTTGATGATCGGGACGCTCTTGCGGAAAACGTCCTCCCATGTCCACTTGAACTGGTGCAGGAGCTTGGGATACCCGATCGGTACCTCGATGACGACCCCGTGGGCGCCGCATGCCACGGCCTGGTCGATGTCCTCCTCCAGCGCCCGCGCGAAGGTGAATATCTTCGACTTGAGCCCGAGCGAACGAATCTCGACTATCGCTTCGAAGTCCTCGCGCGAGACCGCTGGCATGCCCGCCTCAATCCTGTCGACGCCTACCAGATTGAGCGCTTTTGCAATGGCAACCTTGTCCGCCTTGCGGAAGACGACGCCGGGCGTCTGTTCGCCGTCCCGGAGGGTAGCGTCGTGGATCAGCACACTGTGCCTGGGTTCACGCTGTGCCTCGACCTCCTGCCTGAAGTTGTACGGGCTCACCCAGTGCTCGCCGTCTTTCCTGTAGGTTTCGCTCATGGCTTTCTCCTTGAGAGGTCGAATAACGTCAAATTAAAGAGCCGCCTGGAGAATCACTTCCCAAGGCGGCCCGGCAGATTGCTGCCTTATGGACGGAAACCGGAAACTACTTCAGCCAGCCCTGCTCGACGAAGTACTTCTTGGCACCGGGGTGGTAGGGGATGAGCATCTGGTCTTCGGGAAGCACGAGGGCCGGCCCGAACTGCTTCATCAGCGACGTCACCGAGTTCAGGGTCTTCAGGTTCTCGTAGAGAGCCTTGGTCATCTGGTAGGCCAGGTCGTTGTCGAGCTCGACGCGGGTGATGATGATGTCCGGCGGGGTTCCTACCGTGGCCACCGCGTAGGGCTGGTTGGGATAGGTGTCGGCCGGGATGGTGCGGCGCCCGTAGTTCGGGTTGACCTTCCTGAGGTTGGCAAGCGCCTGGTCGGTAATCGGCAGGATGACGACCTTGTTGTCGAGCATCAGCTCGCTCATGCCCGAGGCGCCGAGGGCGAGGCCGAGGATACCGCAGTCAACCTGTCCGTCCTGGAGCATCTCTATGCCCTGGGTATACTCGACGAAGCTGGCCTTGACGTCCTTGTAGGTCAGTCCGTAGGCCGCCAGCGTCTCGCGGGCGTCGATTTCGCCGCCGGAGCCTACCGGCCCGACCGCGATGCGCTTGCCCTTGAAATCGGCGATGGACTTGATCCCGCTCGACTTCGAGGCTACGACCTGGAACACGTCGGAGAAGAGACCACCCGTCAGCGAGCGGAGCCAGGGCATCTTCTCCGGATAGGGAGCGATGCCGTTGGTGGCGCGGTAGGCCTCGAGCGAGCGGCACATGGCGACGTCGATGTCGTTGGTGCGCAGGAGGTCGATGTTGTTGGCGCTGCCGCCCGTCGCGATAGCCACGACCTTGATGTTGGCGATGTTCTGGTTCCACACCTGGGCCATGGCGATGCCGGTCGGGTAATTGCTGCCGCTGACGCCGGCGGTACCCATGGACATCTGCTTGATCGGGGCCGCGAAGGCTGCTGATCCTGCGACCGCGAGGATCAGTACCTCGACAGCGGCGATCCTGATTGAATTCTTCATCGTTCGTCCTCCTTGAAAGACATAAGACTTCTCGAACAATTATCGCAAGCCGGGGACAGACCCCAGAACAATAGGGACAGACCCCGGCGTCGATCCATTATACCGGTGCGGCCTTTCTGATCTGCTTGACCACGAATACGTAGATGAAGCCGCAGGCGGCAAGCCCGGATCCCAGGAGATCGGACGTGATTCCAGGCGCTATGAGCGCTACCGCCGCCACGAAGAAGACCGGGCGCAACCAGACCGGCAACTCCATCATGAAGTAACCTTCGATTGCCATAGAGAGGAAGAAAGTGCCGATTAGTCCGGAAATGGCCGCCCATATGATCTGGAGCGCGGTGGCGTCCAGGAGGAGCATCGCCGGTGAGTAGATGAAGAAGAACGGCACGATGAATCCCGCGAGCGCGAGTCTGAAAGCCGTCCAGCCTACCTGGTTCGACTTGGCACCGGAAAGACCCGCGGCTACATAGGCCGCAAGCGCGACGGGCGGGGTGATGGTCGAGAGGCAGGCATAGTAGAAGACATAGAAGTGGGCCTGGAAGGGGTGGACGCCCATCTTGGTCAGGATCGGCACGGCGATCGAGGCGGCGATGACGTAGCAGGCGCTGGTCGGAAGCCCCATTCCCAGGATGATCGATACGATCATGACAAGGACCAAGGCGATCGGCAGGCTGCCGCCAGAAAGCCGTACGATGTTGTCCGACAGGATGATGCCGATGCCGGTCATGGAAAGGACGGCGATGATGAAGCCGGCCGTGGCCATGGCGGTACCGATGCTCAGGCTGGCGCGGGCGGAATTGACCGCGATGGCCTTGAGCTCCTTGATGCCGACCCGGGTCTCTTTCCGCATCCACGACAGGATGCCGGTGGCCAGAACGGTATAGAAGGCGGCGAACAGCGGGGTACGGCCGTCCATCATAAGGTATACGAGGACGAAGATCGGGATGATCATATGGCCGTAACGGAGCACCGTGTGCAGTACGTCGGGCATATCTTCCTTGTCGAGCCCCTTGAGCCCTATCTTCCTGGCACGCAGGTCGATCTGGAAGTACACGCCCGCGAAGTACAGCATCGCCGGAATGATTGCGGCGGCCGCGATGTCGAGGTACCTCATTCCCAGGAACTCGGCCATGATGAAGGCGGCCGAACCCATGATTGGCGGCATGATCTGACCGCCCGTCGAAGCCGCGGCCTCTACAGCGCCCGCGAAGTGAGGCTTGTAGCCTATCTTCTTCATGAGGGGAATGGTAAACGCGCCCGTCGTGGCGACGTTCGTGGCGGCGCTGCCCGAGATCATGCCCATCAGGGCGCTCGCGACGACGGAGACCTTGGCTGGTCCACCGACGAGGCGTCCACCCACTCCAAGGGCCAGGTCGTTGAAGAGCTTGCCAAGTCCGCTTTTCTCGAGGATGGCGCCGAGTATCACGAAGATTATGAGGTAGGTCGACGATACCGCGATCGGAAGTCCGAAGATTCCCTGGCTGCCCAGATACATCTGGTAGATGATGCGCTTGATGGACTGGCCGCGATGGGAGAATACGCCGGGAATGTACTTGCCCAGCCATGCGTAGAGCAGGAACAGGACAGCCAATATCAGCAACTGGGGGCCGACCGCGCGACGGCACGCCTCGAGGACCAGCAGCATCAGGATGCCGCCGACGATATTCTCGGCCATGCTGGCGACTCCGGCGCGCATCAGGAACGCGTCACGGTCAAGCACCGTGAATACCGTTACCGCAATCGCGGTGAAAAACAGCACCAGGTCCACAGCGCTGGGGCGGGACCGGATGGACTTCTTCGTGCCTGGATAATACAGGAAGACCAGGGCAAGCACGAAGCCGACGTGGATGGCCCGATGCTTGATGGCTTCGGGTATCCCGATACCTGATGTGATCATGTGGTAGCCGATGAATATCGAGGAGATCACCAGAATGGCGATTTTCCAGAAATCGCTGAAATTCTTGCGGTATCTCGACTCTACATCGACTTTTTCAAGAAGGGCCTCTGCATCGACGGGCAATACCTTGGCGATAGGTCCTAGTGCTGAGCTGTCTTTGTTCACGGCTCCCCCTGTTTGCAATGAATGGGAAGGACCTCGTTGCACCAAACATCGCGTTGTCGAATTCCGACTACAAGTACGATACCGATGAAACAAGTCTGCTTCCTATAGAATTATATCCTATATCCTATATCCTATCATGCGTTTTCAAAGGGCGCAAGTGAAAAAAACATCGTATGCCGGTCAGTTCCTGCCGGGCAAGGCCGCCATCGCCCGCTTTTCACCGTTCTGGAGATGAGCCAGGACAAGCGCGGATATTTTCGCTGCATCCCTCGTCCTGATTGCGGCCAGTATGGAAAGGTGCTCCTGGATGACTTCATGCACCACGCGCTCGTGCAGGGCCATCGATCCCTCGGGGTAGTAGCGGATTCGTATGGACATCTGGTGTACCCTGCGTATCATATCGACGAGCAAGGTGTTGCCGAGGTGAATATAGAAGATCTCGTGCAGCCTGGTATCGCATTCGACATACCGATCGTTGCTGAACGGCTCATCGCGCAGTCCCAGGATCTTCTCTTCGAGCTCCAGTATCTCGCTTCCGGGTATCAACTCGGCACTCAGGCCGGCAGCGTAGGGCTCAAGCAACTGCCGCATCTCCCAGGTATTCCGAATGTCCACCTCGCGGATGTCGGTGACCATGGCGCCTTTGTTGGGAATCAGCCTGACGAGGCCGTCTGCTTCCAACCTGACGAGGGCCTCCCTGACAGGGGTAGCGCTGACGCTGAACTCTTCCGCCAGGTGGTCAATCTGCAGGACGGCATTGGGCCGATAGATGTTTTTCAGTATCAAGTCGCGGAGGGCGTCGTACAGCTGCTCCCGCATCGAAAGGCTTACGATTTTTTTGGTCATGTCAGGCACCTTCTTCCTGGATCTCCAGCATATAGGAAATATCCTGTATTCGGGAGCATACTATACCACGCCCTCCTTCGTTTTGAATAGAAACCAGCGCACGCTGTTTTTGGAAGCCAATCAGGTTAACTTTGGTTAGTTCATCGAAGCCTGCATCCACCCCGTTCCGGCATAGGCCGGGAGACGGTCAGGCTTGTTCTTCAACGGGGTGGCGGCCCGTTT
>PGXR01000193.1 GCA_002839245.1 Spirochaetae bacterium HGW-Spirochaetae-7
GAAACGATCAGGGATATTTTCAGGACGGGCTACGGCCCGTCGTCGAGCCACACCATGGGGCCGAGATCAGCGGCGGCGGCGTTCGGCGCGGAGCACGCCGACGCTTCCTCCTTCCAGGTAACGCTGTTCGGAAGCCTCGCGGCCACGGGGCGGGGCCACCTGACCGATGTCGCCATCGAGGCCGCCCTCTCCCCGCGCGGGGTCGCTTTCGAATGGCGGCCCGAGGTGCAGAAGCCGAGGCACACGAACGCGCTCTGCCTCCGGGCCTTGGCGTCCGACGGCGCGATCCTTGGCGAGCGGACGGTATACAGCATAGGCGGCGGCAAGATCGTCCGGGAGGGAGACCCTGACTCCGTGACGATTCCCGTTTACCATGAGGCTACGATGGCGGAGATCCTGGCCACGATGCACCACAGCGGGCAGACCTTCTGGGAATACGTCGAGGAGCGTGAAGGCGTCACGATATGGAACTACCTGGGTGAAGCCTGGACGGTCATGAAGGCCGCCGTCGAGCGCGGCATCGAGACGGAAGGCGTCCTGCCCGGGGGCCTCCGGCTCCCGCGCAAGGCGTCGTCGTATTACGTGCGCGCGCAGGGATTCCGCGGCTCGCTCAAGCGGCGATCGACGCTGTACGCCTTCGCGCTGGCGGTGGCCGAGGAGAACGCGGCTGGCGGCCTCGTCGTCACGGCCCCTACGTGCGGAGCCTGCGGCGTGCTGCCCGGCGTGCTCTACGGCATGGCGACCCAGCGCGGTTTCTCCGACGCCAAGATCCTGCGCGCACTGGCTACGGCGGGCCTCGTAGGCAACCTCGTCAAGAGGAACGCCTCGATCTCGGGAGCGCAGGTAGGCTGCCAGGGCGAGATAGGAACGGCCTGCGCCATGGCTGCCGCGGCGGCGGCGCAATTGTTCGGCGGCACGCCCGGCCAGATAGAGTACGCCGCCGAGATGGGGCTCGAGCACCACCTCGGCCTGACCTGCGATCCTGTCGGCGGCCTCGTTCAGATACCCTGCATCGAGCGCAATGCCTTCGCCGCGTCGCGCGCCCTCGATGCCAACACCTACGCGCTCCTGTCCGACGGCAGGCACCGCATCGGCTTCGACACCATCGTGGAGACGATGAACCGCACCGGCAACGACCTCCCCAGGATTTACAAGGAGACTTCAGAAGGCGGGCTTGCCAGCCTCGTCAGCTGCGACTAGAACCTCGAAGGCCGCCGGAGTGAGCTGCGGCCACCGGCGGCTGTGGTCATGTCCCGAGCAGGTATTTCCTGAACGACACGGCGTCGGGTTCCAGGTCGATGGACAAATTCATCTTGCCTAGAGATTCGGCTATGGCCGCCGGTACCGGGAGCCTGCGACCGAGCGCGGCCTCCACGGACTCGGCGAATTTTCCGGGGTGCGCCGTGCACAGGAAGGCGCCTGTCTCGCCGGGCAGGAGCGAACGGCGCAACGCTTCGTACGCGACGGCGCAGTGGGGTTCGCCCGTGTATCCCATGCTGTCCAGGGAACGCATCGCCGCAACCGTTTCTTCCTCGCCGACCGAGCGGGCGTCGAGTTTCCAGCCACGTTCGGACAGCAGCCTTTCGGCCCGCGGCCAGTTGTTGGGGCGGCTGACGTCCATAGCGTTGGATGCGGTGGAGACGGTCGGGCGAGGCTCCCATCGCCCCGTCTTGACGTAGCGGGGCACGGTGTCATTGGCGTTGGTCGCGGCGACGAAGCGGCCGATGGGAGCGCCCATTGCCTTGGCGATCAGTCCGGCCGTCAGGTCGCCGAAGTTGCCCGAAGGCACCGAGACGACGAGACCAGCTCCACGGAGCTCCTCGGGGATGCCGGCGCAGAGGTCCCAGAAATACAGCACCTGAGCGACGAGACGGCAGATGTTGATGGAATTTGCCGAGTTGAGGCCGAGATCCGACTTCAGCTCCATGTCGTCGAAGGCAGACTTGACGAGGGCCTGGCAGTCGTCGAAGCTGCCGCGCACGGCGACCGTTTCGACATTGCCGCCGAGGGTGCAGAACAGCTGCTCCTGAGCCCTGCTTATCCTGCCCTTCGGGTACAGCACCACCACGCGGATTCCCGGCGCGTCCAGGAAGGCGTGCGCGACGGCGGCGCCGGTGTCACCGGAAGTGGCTGTCAGGATGGTCATCGGCCCGTCTCCGCGCAAGCGCGCCATGCACTGCGCCATGAAGCGCGCCCCGAAATCCTTGAAGGCGAGCGTGGGCCCGCGGAACAGCTCTAGCGCGTACGCGTCCCCGACCTTGACGACGGGCGCCTCGAACGTGAAGGCCGCCGACACCATCTCGTCGATGGCGCCGGCCGGGAAGTCGGGCGCCAGGAACGGTTCGAGCACTATGCGGTAGCGCTCGAACCGCGGCGCGAGGAGCAGGGACGCGGGATCGACTGATGGTATCGAGGCTGGATGGAAGAGCCCCTGTCCAGACCCGAGTCCGCGCCGGGCCGCCTCGCAAAAGCTTGCCCGCTCATCCGGGCGTTTAAGGTTGAAGTATTCCATGCGGCTGCTCCTTTTTTCCCAGGTCGACGGAACGGGCTCCCAGCTCGTCGACCGAGCAGAGGCTCGCGAACGCGTTCGAGCCTTTCGTGGCCGACGAGACGGTACGCGCCCAGTCCGTGGCGTGTGCAAGCGCCTGGGCGGCCGTGCCTGCATCGTCGAAAACGGCGAATATCGTCGGTCCCGACCCCGAGATGCCGGCGGCCAGCGCGCCCGTCGACAGGAGGTTCGCGTGGAATTCAGCGTAGCCGGGGATCATCGGCGAGCGGCACGGCTCGATGACGGGATCGACCATGAGCGAAGCGGCGAGGGGGCCGTCCCCTCGGTGGAGCGCGTCGACGAAGCGGCCGAGCCGCGCTGCCTGCGCAACCGCGACCCCCAGCGGGATGTTCAAGGGCAGCACCTCGCGCATGGCCCGGGTTTCGAGCCGTATCCCGGGGTACACCACCAGCCATATCCAGCTTGCGGGGACGGGAAGCCGCGTGTCGCCGAGCCTGAGCCCTCCGAGCGCGCAGGGCATGATGTTGTCCCAGTGGAGTCCGCCGGAAAGCTCGGCCTCGAGCTCTCCCATCATGGCCATCTCCGCCTCCTGGTCGAGCGGCCGCCCATAGTGCTCGTTGAAGGCCCTGACCGCGGCCACGACGCTCGCGGCCGAAGATCCAAGCCCCGAACCCACAGGCATGCCCTTGTGGAGTTCCACGGCGACGGGATCGCGGTGGCCGCAGTCCGCCCGGACACGCTCGAGGGCGCGCAGTACTATGTTTGGCCCCGCGATGTCGCCGGCATACGGGCCCGTGACGGTGAAGCCGTCTATTCCTGACGGAGCGACCAGCACTTCGTCGCCGAGGATTCCTGACAGCGGCCGCAGGGCGATGCCAAGGTTGTCGAATCCGACGCTCAGGTTTGCGCTCGTCGCCGGGGCGAAAATGCGCGACACCTAGGCCTCCCTGGTCCAATTGAGCGTCCGCAGGATGTCTGAGAAGACGCCTGCCGCGGTGACCTCCGACCCCGCGCCGTAACCCCGGAGGAGAAGCGGCACCGGGCTGTAGTACTGCGTGCTGAACGCCAACGCGTTCTCGCCGCCCTTGACCGCAAAGAGGGGATGGTCAGGGCCGACCGCCTGGAGGCCGGCGCTGCCCTTGCCGGAGGCAATAGAACCTACGAAGCGGAGGACCTTGCCCTCCGCAGCCGCCGATTCATGCAAGGCTTCGAAGTGCTTGTCGAGTTCAGGCATTCTGGCGATGAATTCGTCCTTGCCAAGCTTCAGGTACTCGTCGGGAACGAGGCCGGCCAGTTCTATGTCCTTGAGTTCAAGCGACAAGCCCGACTCGCGGGCTATGATGAGCACCTTGCGGGCGACGTCGGTGCCGGCAAGGTCGTCGCGCGGATCGGGCTCGGTAAAGCCCCGCTCCATGGCCTCGCGGACGGCGTGCGAGAAGGAGACTCCTTCCTCGAGCCTGCCGAAGAGGAACGACAACGAACCTGACAGTATGCCGCTGAAGCTTTCGAGGCTGTCTCCGGCATGCAGCAGGTTTTGTAAATTTCCGATCACCGGGAGGCCTGCCCCGACCGTCGTTTCATAGAGGTATTGCCTTCGGTGGCGCATGGCCAGCTGCTTGAGCGCCAGGTACCGCTCCATCGAGCCCGAATTGCCGCGCTTGTTCGGCGTGACGATGTTGAATCCCGTCAGCATGAAAGCCGGATACTCGCCGGGTACTGATTCGCTGGCACTGCAGTCGACGAGGACGGGATTGGACAGCTCCGGTCCCAGGGCGATGAGCGCTTCCATGGACATTGGCTTCCCGCAGGCTTCCATCAAGCTCTTCCAGAGGGCCGGATCGAGTCCGTTGCGGTCTACCACCATCCTTCTGCTGTTCGAAACGGCTATCAGGCGAATCCGTACGCCGTTCCCGGCAAGCCGATCGGACTGCTTGGCAATCTGGGCCAGCAAGGCCGAGCCGACATTGCCGCACCCGATGACGACCAGGTCGATCGGCATGGACGAGTCGAAGAACGCCTGGTAGATCATGCGCAGGCCGCGCTCGAGGTTCTGCCTGTCGACTACGGCGGAAATCGAGCGCTCGGAAGAGCCCTGTGCGATGGCGACGATGTTGACGTCGGCCCTCGCGAGCTGGGTAAAGCAACGGCCGGCGATGCCCTTGGTCTTTCGCATTCCGTCGCCGATCGTCGTCAGGATCGCGAGACCGTCGATGACGGTGATCGGGTCCAGGGCCTTCTCGGCTATCTCCACGGCGAACTCGGCCTCGATGGCGGAGATGGCCGCCGATTCGTCTCCGGCCTGTATGCAGAAGCAAATGGAGTATTCGCTCGAGGACTGCGAAATGAGGAGGACGCTGACGCCGGCGCGGCATACCGAGTCGAACACCCGCGCGGCGATTCCCACGGTTCCGGGAAGGCAGGTGCCGGTAACGGAGACCATCGAGACTTGATCCTGGGCAGCCATTGCCTTGATCGGACCCCGGGAGGAGTCGGATACGGCCACGATCCTCGTGCCGTGGCTGGGACTCCCGTCCGCCTTCCCGCCTGCCGGGACTATGGTCGCGGGAACCCGGTACCTGGCAACCGGGCCGGCGATCGCCGGATCGAGTCCAGAGCGGGCGAAACGGGAGAGTTCGGCGGCTTCCTCGAACGACAGGTCGTCCAGTTCCAGGGCTCCGGCCACGATGTCGGGGTCGACCTGGAAGACCCCGCGCGATTCGGTCAACACCTCGACCGCGGCGTCCAGGCACGCAGCCAGGGCTGCCGCGTCGACGAAGGGGCAACGGACCGACGAGCTTGGAGACGCGGCCGTCCGCATGGCCGTGCAGCATACGCGTGATTTTGCCATGTCTACTGACCCGTCCTCGTTGCGGACGAGGAGTTGCCCCAGGTCGAGGCGGTTTCCCGGTCCGGGCAAGGGGCGACCGGCCGAGGCGCCGGGAATTTCGTCGATGGCCACGATGAAGGGACCGGAGTAGATAGCCAGGGCGATGCTTCCCTCGAAGCGGTCCCTGGCCTGTTCGTCCTT
>PGXR01000194.1 GCA_002839245.1 Spirochaetae bacterium HGW-Spirochaetae-7
CCGCCCTTTTGCCTGGTACGGGGAATCCCCTCATGTGTATCCAGTGCGTCTCCCCCTTGCGGAGAATCCGGAACTCTATCTCGAAGGATGACGAGCGGCCTGCTTGCAGCGCGGATTCCAGGCTCTCAGCGTCGTCTTCGTGGATGAATCCCTTTAGCCGCCGGAAATCGACCTCGGACGGGTCCATGTCGAATATCCCGCGGAAACCGGGACTGGCGTAGAGGATTCCGCTGAGGTCGGCCGGAATGACGATGATGGTCATCGAGAGGGATCCGGCGAAATCCTGGAATTCAGGATTGTCCAGAGGCAGGGTGGAGCTGCGGCGCGTCAAGCGGACTAACACAATTGAAACGAGCATCAGCGAAGCGCCGATCGCGGCTGAAAGAATGATCGCGGACGGTATCACGATGCTGGCGGCTTCAGCTGCCTGCCCAGGCCAGCGCCAGGTCCCGCGTGTCGAATATGGTCACGAGCTTGGCGAGCTGGACCATCCTGAACAATATCTTGACCGAAGGCTGCGCTCCGCAGATGGCGATCCTGGCTCCCCGGGAGAGGGTGTCCCGGACGAGATTGAGGATGGACCCGAGGCCTGTGCTGTCCACGAACTGCACGAGGCTCAAGTCCAGTATTACGAGTTCAGAAGTCGCGGCGACCGGGTCATACTCCGCGGAAAAATCCCTTGCGCTCAGGGTGTCGAGGTGGTTGAACCCCGGCGTCATGACAAGCGCGCCGTTTATCGTTTCTGCAGTCATGGTTCCTCCCGCACGAGCGCACAGTATACTATACGGGAAGCGGAAGCGAGCAGCCGATCATTCATTCCCGCGGAACTTTATGTCCACTACCAGCACCAAGGATACTATTTCGTGTGGATTGACCTTGGCGCTCATCGCGTTGGTGTATTCCACCTGCGACTTGAGCGACACCGTATTCCAGGGCCTTACGGTGACGCCGCCGAGGACGGACCACTTCTCGAACTGGTTCTCGGGCTCGTAAACCGTGCTGAAGGTCCCCCCTAACGAAAACAGTATTTCCGGTGCCAGTGCATACTCGGCGGTTCCGAGCAACGCGAAATTGAAGAAGTTCTCGACGGGCACGTAGTGGTGGAAGGCAACGAATACCGTTGTTCCGAGGGTGAACCCTGGTACTATGGAGTACCGAAGCGCCGGGGAAACGATACCCCCGGCGCTCGAATCGGTGAATTCCCCCGTGAAGGACATGCTGGCCATCGCCGGCCCCGACTCGTAGGTCGCGGACAGAAGCGTGGTATGGAGGAGGCCCTCCGTGCGCCAGTCGTACTCGAGGGCGTAGGAGCCTTCGCCGTAGAAGGCTCCGGGCAGGTCGAATGCAAGCCCCAGCCGACCGCCGGTCACGTCTGAAAAACTGGCGTTGGTGCCGGTGGCCGCGGTTATGAGATAGAACCCCGACGGCAACGGAGTGAGGAAAACATCTTCCCAAACCAGGCCGTAGCGCTTGTCGCTGTAGTAGTCGAACCCGACGGAACTGATGTTGCGGAATTGTCCCTGCCCGAAAGCTGTACCCGCCGCATTGGCGGCGAACAGGACGGCGAGTACGGTGATCGCGATTTTCGGTTTCATACTTGAATTATAGAGCATTGTCCTCAATATGCCAATAATCCGCGCCATGGCGGCCCCGTCATCACGGCCTCATTATCACGGCGCCGGCTTCAGGTACATGGCTACAGGACGAAGTTCCCTTCCCTGAAAACAGCCGCTTCGCTCCCGTCGGACCTGATGCCGATTATCGACAGGTCGGGGCTGCCTACCATGAAGTCCACGTGCACGAGGGAATCATTGGCGCCGGCTGCGGCCAGCGCTTCCTTGTCCATTTCGGCGCCGCCTTCGAGGCAGGTGGGATAGGCCTTGCCAAGGGCGAAGTGGCAGGACGCGTTCTCGTCGAAGAGCGTGTTGTAGAACAATATGCCCGTATTGGAAATGGGCGAGTCATGGGGCACCAGGGCGACCTCGCCCAGCCGCCTGGCTCCCTCGTCGGTGTCAAGAATCTCCTTGAGCGTGTCGACTCCCGACCCGGCGCCGTAGTCTACCACTGTCCCGTCCTTGAATACCAGCCAGAAGTCCCTGATGAGGTTGCCGTTGTAGTTGAGCGGCATCGAAGCGACCAGCTTGCCGTTCGCGCCGTTACGATGCGGCATGGTGTACACTTCTTCGGTGGGCATGTTGGCCATGAAGGAATAGCCGGAGGGGCATGCGCTGCCTCCCCCGGACCACACGTGGTTTTCAGGCAGGGCTACGGTAAGGTCCGTACCCAGGCCGTTCCCGTAATGGAGGCTCGAAAAGGCGTTGCGTTTCAGGAAGTCCAGCCGCGCATCGAGGGCTGCCTGGTGTTCCTGCCATGCCTTGAGCGGATCGGCCTCGTCGACGCGTACGGCCCGGTAGATGGCATCCCACAATGCTGCCATGGCCTCCCGCTCCGGCTTGCCAGGAAAGACTTTCATGGCCCAGGCGGCGGTGGGTGCCGATGCGACGCACCAAGCGTTCCTGTCGCTCATGAGGAGGGTCCGGTACGGCTCCAGCGCGATGTTCCTTGCCTTGCTCTGCCGGCTCATGCGCTTGGGATCGACGTCCTTCATCAGTTCGGGATCGGAGGCGTCTATCCTGAGGAAGGCGGCTCCCGCTTCGGCGTAACCGTTCAGCAAGACTTTAGACCATTCGGGGAACCGGTCGAGGGAGGCATCGGGGGCGAGGTCCAGCGTTATGCGGTCGGCTTTCTCGTCGATCCAGCGAAGCACCACTTCCCCGGCGCCAGCATCATAAGCTTCTACCTGGGCGAGGCGCGCAAATTCCGCACATTCTATAGGCGAACTGATGACGAGGATCTGGCCCTTCTGCAGGTTGATGCCCACCCTCACGAGGAGCCGGGCATACTTTACCATGGGGTTCACATGTGCCTCCTGTTGCCGTTCGAACAGCCGCAACCATAGCACGATCCGGCCCTTTGCATATACTTCGGGTTTTTGGTAGAGTGAACGTTGCACATCGCGCACCGGAGGGCACCATTACATGAAAGCCATAGAACTGGCAAAGGCTTACGACCCAAAGAAATTCGAGGACCGCCTCTACGCGGCCACTCTGGCGGAAGGCCTCTTTTCGCCAGCGGCTCCCAACGGCAAGAAGCCTTTCGTCATGGTAATGCCTCCCCCCAACGTCACCGGCGTACTCCACATGGGACACGCGCTCAACAACGCGCTGCCCGATATCCTGGTCCGCTTCCATCGCATGCTCGGGGAGTCGACGCTGTGGCTTCCCGGCACCGACCACGCGGGCATCGCCACCCAGCATGTCGTCGAGAAGAAGCTTCGCGCCAAAGGCATCGACCGCCATGAGCTCGGCCGCGATAAATTCATCGAAGAGACCTGGAAGGTCGCCAACGAGCATCATGACGTCATCAAGAACCAGCTCGAGAAGATAGGCTCGAGCTGCGACTGGAGCCGTGAGCGCTTCACCCTCGACGAGGGTCTCTCTAAAGCCGTTCGCGATGTTTTCGTCACGCTGTACGAGCGCGGCCTCGTGTACAAGGGCGAATACCTGGTCAACTGGTGCCCGTCGTGCGGCACCGCCCTGTCGGACGACGAGGTCGAGCACGCCGACGAAGCCGGCGCGATGTACCACATCCGCTACGAACTGGTCGATCCGCCCGCCGGCGCCCCGAAGTACATCGAAATAGCGACGACCCGGCCGGAGACAATGCTCGGCGATACCGCTGTCGCCTACCACCCGGAGGACGAGCGCTACCTGTCCTTGGCCGGCGCCAAGGTCAGGCTGCCGCTTGCCGACAGGATCATCCCGATGATAGCGGACGCCTACGTCGACCGCAGCTTCGGAACTGGTCTCGTCAAGATCACCCCGGCCCACGACCCCAACGACTTCGAGATAGGCAAGAGGCACGGGCTTCCGAGCGTCAACGTCCTCAACCCCGACGGCACGCTCAACGACAACGTGCCGGCCAGGTACCGGGGCCTCAAGGTCAAGGATGCGCGCGCCCTGGTCGTCGAGGACCTGACGGCGCTCGGACTCTTCATCAAGCAGGATTCCATAACCCACGCCGTCGGGCACTGCTACCGTTGCCATACGGTCGTCGAGCCCTACCTGTCCAAGCAGTGGTTCGTCAGGATGCGGCCTCTCGCCGACAAGGCCCTTGCGGCCTGGCGGAACGGCGAGGTCAAGTTCTATCCCCAGCGCTGGGAGAATACCTACGAGAACTGGCTCACCAACATACGCGACTGGTGCATCAGCCGCCAGCTGTGGTGGGGGCACCGCATCCCGGCCTGGCACTGCGCGCACTGCGGCAAGACGGTCGTCGCCCGCGAGGAACCCCTGGAATGCCCGTTCTGCAAGTCCACCGAGCTGACGCAGGACGAGGACGTGCTCGACACCTGGTTCTCGAGCTGGCTATGGCCGTTCAGCACTCTGGGCTGGCCGGAGGACACCGCCGACTTCCGCAAGTTCTACCCGACCACCACGCTGCTGACCGGTTTCGACATCATCTTCTTCTGGGTCGCCAGGATGATCATGGCTGGCCTGGAGTTCACCGGGCAGGTGCCGTTCCGCGACATCTGCATGACGACGCTCGTCCGTGACAAGCAGGGCCGCAAGATGTCCAAGTCCCTGGGCAACGGCATAGACCCGCTCGAGGTGGTCGAGGAATACGGATCGGACGCGCTCAAGTTCACGCTCGCTTTCCTCTACACCTCGACGCAGGACATCCTTGTCAACAAGGACGACTTCAAGCTCGGTTCGAAGTTCGCCAACAAGATATGGAACGCCAGCCGCTATATCCTGATGAACCTCGAGGGCCGCGAGCTCGTCGCGTCACCCGCGCTCAACGACGCCGACCGATGGATAATGGCCCGCCTCAACGCCGCCGCGGTCCAGGTCCGAGAATCCCTGCTCGCGTACCGCTTCAACGACGCGGCGGGAGCTGTGTACGAGTTTTTCTGGAACGATTTCTGTGACTGGTACCTCGAGGCAACGAAGGTCTCGACGCGCTCGGATTCCGACGCGGAGAAGGACAGGGCGGTCACCGTGCTGCTTTCCATCCTCGAGGAATCCCTGGCCCTGATCCATCCCTTCCTGCCTTTCGTCACCGAGGAAATCTACGGCAAGCTGCCGGGAAACAGCGGCCGCCTGATGCTCAAGGCGTATCCCGCGGATATTCCGGCCAGGCGCGACCCAGAACTGCTCGAGCGTTTCGGTTCGGTGAAGGAACTGGTTACGATAGTCCGCAGTCTTCGCAGCGAGTTCGGCATAGCGCCGGAAAAGAAGCTGCGCGTCGCCGTGCGCTTCGACGACGGCTTCGCGGGCGGCGCCTTCATGGGACGGAACGCCGAGCTGGTATCGTTGCTCGCCGGCGCTTCCGCCATCGAGTTCATCGGGACCAAGCCGGCGGGAGCGCTCTCCCTGGCAGGCCGCGGTTTCGAGGTCTACGTGTTTGCCCGGGAGGCGGTGGACGTGGCCCTGCTCGCCGCCCGCTTCGCCTCCCTGCGCCGCCG
>PGXR01000195.1 GCA_002839245.1 Spirochaetae bacterium HGW-Spirochaetae-7
TCGTCGACGACATAGCAGCAAGGGCCGATCCTCGGGCCGAAAACCGCCGACACGTCCCTTCCCCGGGTTCCAAAGCGACTGGCCATGAGCAAAATCGCTTTCCTGAGGATGCCCGTGCCCTTCCAGCCGGAATGGAGAAGGCCGTAGGCTCCCGAAACGGAATCATGGATGAAGATCGGCATGCAATCGGCCACGGTCATGACGAGGCAGCCGCCACGCGTCTCGGGGTCGCCTGACGATACAAGGCCGTCAGCCTCTCGGCCGCTGGCATCTTCGGGAGAGGACGCCTCGAGGACTACGCGGGAATGGACCAGATCGGGACTGATGGCGCGCGCGGGATCGAACCCGACGCTGCGGAGCCAATCCATGCGGCGTTGGCCGTTCACGTCGTCGCCGAACCCCATGTCTCCGGCGGCGAGCAGGCTCAGGAAAGCCTTCGGAGCCCGGGCGCCAGCCAGGGGAATGGCCATCGCCGTGGGCCGCCAGAATTCCGTCATGGCAGTTCGGCCGAGCCTATCGAAGCCCTGGCCAGCTCGCCCAGGAGGAAGTGCGCCTTCTCGAGCTTGTCCTTGGCCGCCGAGAGTCCGATCTGGAAATCCTTGTTGGAGTTGCCGTCGATGCGCCCCAGGTTCGACAGGGAGTCGTAGCGCCCCCTTACTTCGGTCGACTGTATGGCACGCAGGATTTCGTGCATCCTGCCTATCGAGTCGGTGATGCGCACGAGTATCGACTCGGCTTCGGTCTCAGCCGCCCTGATCGCTGACTCGATCTTGCGTTTCTTGATCTGCAACGAGGACAACTCGCTGCGGGCCTGTACGTAGGCGGTTCCCAGCTCGCCCTCGGGCGAAAGGCGGGCATCGAGCTTCTTCAACTGGTCGCCGGTCTGCAGTATCTCGTTGTAGGCATCGGTGAAGTCGACCCGGTTGTCCCGCTTGTAGAATTCACCCTCGAGCAGCACCGTCTTGAGCACCCGGTTGATGTCCGCGAGGAAGGTCTTGTGGTAAAACGCCTCGAGGAAGCGCAACGCGCGCGCGAAGCGCACGGGCGGACTGTTTTCGGTTCCCTTCTCCGACATATAGAGGAACCAGGTCGGGAGGTCCTTGCCCACGAGACCCTGGATGTCAGCGTCGAGCTGGGCAATCCTTCGCTCCGCTGAATATCGCTGGAAGCGTCTGTCGACGCGATCCTTCCAGTATGCCTTGAAAATGGCGAACCAGTCCTCGCCTCCTCCCGTCGCGGCGCACTGCCAGTTTGGATCGTCGCTGGCGATCTTGAGGATATCCTCGACGGGAACCCGGTCGTTGAATCCCCTGATCGCGGCGAGCGCCTTTTCCGCATTGGCCAGTTCGGCGCTAACCGCCTCCTCGAGATTGAAGCCATCGCGTCCGACGTCGTCGTTCAGGGCAAATCCTATGATGGCCTCCATCAGCCTCATCGACGGCGGCTGGTCGAACGAGCACAGTATCGCGGCGAGGTCGGACAGCTGGTCCGAAGCGGCGTACAGCGATAGTTCCTTGAGACCCGATGCGTTCGTCTGGAAAGCGCCGAGGAAGCGGTCAAAAAGGAAGCTGGAAAGCTTCTTGAGCACGTGCAGGTTCTTGACGTCCTTGTACATAAGCCGTCGCTGATCATCGCCAATTTTCGATACTGCCGAATCGAGGGCCGAGTTGACAGCGTTGCGCACGTCCGTATCGCTCGCCAGCGTGTTGAGTTCCGCGTAGGCGTAGGGATCGGTCTCGGCGCAGAGTTCCTGGTGGACCATCTCGAATTCGAGGGAGGCCAGGAAGGCGAAGAACGATGCGCGGTTCTTCTCGAGCGTCCTGTCGAGGAGGTCGTAGAAATAGCGGGCGGCGGCGCGCAGGGCGGCGAGCTCACGGTAGAAGCCCTCCTGCAGCACGCGGCGGTGCATCTCGATGAGGCCGGGGTTGGCGGACTCCACCGACTTCATGATTCCCTTGAGGATGCGCTCCTTGACGAGTTCGTCCTTGGCACCTCCTCCGAGGAGGGACCGCAGGGTTATGACGACCCTCGTCAGGAATCCGAACTCGCGGTACACGGCCTTGTAATCGATGTGCTGTTCGCGCGCAGGCATGCGCTTGTACAACGGCTCGGTCGATACGGTGAAGGCGCTGTTGAGTCGATCAAGCAACTCCGATCTTTCCGACGGGCTCAACTCGAGTGCGAGGATTTCGAATGTCGTTGCTGTGGCCATGCCGTCAATCGTACATTGCGCCGTGCTTAAAGGCAAGCATCGAGGGAGACTTCGATCCGCATGCCTCCACGCGGGTCGGGAAACGACAGTCGAAAGGCGCGAAGTCTCAGCCCGCCTTCATCGTCACCCTCCCCGTACAGGCCGTCCCCGCCCAGGGGCAGGCCGAGCCAGGCCATATGCGCCCTGACCTGGTGCCGGAACCCCCTGGAAAGCCTGCACTCTACCTGGACGCCGCCGTAGACAATCGAGGCAGATTCGAAGTCGGTCGTGTAGACGTCGCGGGTCCATGCCTTGCCGGTCTGGCCGGCCGCGACGGCCGCATCCGAAGGCGACGCGCAGGCGACCCTCGCCGCTCCCGGGCCGAAGGGCCTGAAAAAACTCGACGACGACGAACCTGCCATCATCCCCGCCAGGCGGCCCAGGTCCTCCCTGCGGATGGCCGAAGCCCATTCGCCGCCGTCCACGCCGGACGGGCTGACGGCTTCGGGGCGCGAACCGGCCAGGCCCGCCACCGACGGCATGCCCAGGGCTCGGTACGACTTCACGAAGTCGCCGGCGCCCGCGGCCTCGGCCATTCGAATAAACGAGGCGTCGTCCCCCGCGAAGGCTACCAGCCCGGATGTCGCCGCGTCGAGTCGATGAAGCAACCCGCCTTCGCCCGCTTTCCGGCCGTGCACGGTGGCGAGCGATGGCGAACGGCCGAAAAGCCAGGAACAGAGGGTCCCGCACTCGCCGTCGGGAGCGCAATGCATGCCCGCCGGCTTGGCGACGACGACGACTCCGCGATCGTCGAATACTATGCGCGGCGAATCTATCGGTTCGAACGGGTCATGCATCGTGGCGTCTCCCGTCGCTGAGACTATACGTCCGGGCAACCTTCGCGCAAGCCTTTACTGGAGATTCGTTTCAGCCGATACCTGTACAAGGGGGATCTCGACGCCGATGAAAACAGGGACGAAACTGCGCCGCCGCAACGCCTCGCGGCGAGGTCCTCTCGCGGTAGCCAGGGCGAAGGTCCTGGAAGTCACCAGGTCGGGCCTCGGTTCGCTGTTCGCGGCATTCTTCGGCGCGATTGCCTTTTTCGGCGTCTTCATGTGGCTCATCGAGCGGTCCCGGCCCGACGGAATGTTCTCGAACGCCTTCGACGGAATATGGTGGGCGGTCGTCACGCTGGCTACGGTCGGATACGGGGACAAGTACCCGACATCGGAATTCGGGAGGGCGGCCGCCATGGCCTTCATGGTCGGCGGCGTCATCCTGAGCGCCCTGGTATCGGGTACCATAGCGTCAATCTTCGTCGAACGGCGCATCAGGGAGGGCAAAGGTTTGCAGGAAGTACGGCTCAAGGGGCACACGGTCGTCTGCGGATGGAACGGCAACGCCGATTCCGTCCTGGACGGGCTCGAGGCCGAGGCGCCGGACGTGCCGGTGATACTCGTAAGCGGCATGGAACCCGAGCGCTTCGACGCGATCAAGGCTGCGCATCCGGGATTGGACCTACGCTTCGTCCGGGGAGACCATACGCAGGAAGCCATCCTGAGAAAGGCCTCCGTCCAGCAGTCCAGGTTCTGCCTCCTGTTGCCTGACGACTCGAGCGGGTCCGGATCCGCGAACGCCGACGAGCGGACGATACTCGCGGCACTTGCCATCAAGTCGATATCGCGTGAACCCGCCATCAGGGCGGCGATACTCAAGGCCGACAGCGAACCGCACCTGAGGCGGGCCGAGGTCGACGATGTCGTGCTCCACGGCGAATTCACCGGGTTCCTGCTGTCGGCATCGAGCGACGGAGGCGGGTTGCCCGGCGCGGCACGGGAACTCCTGTCATTTTCTTCGCCTTCAAGGCTGAGGCAGCATCCCATGCCGGCGTCCCTCGTCGGCACTACCTTCGTCGAGGCTTCCGACTGGTTCGTCCGCTCCGGCAGGGGCGTCCTCGTCGGAGTGCTTGCAAAGGAAAAACCCGTTACCCTCGACGACATCCTCTCGGCCAACTCGGGCGCCATCGACGATTTCATAAAGCGGAAATTCGCCGAGGCATCCATTGACATCGGGTCCGACCAGCAGGCTTCGGGCAAGGCGAGGCTCGCGCCCGCGCCTGATTACGTCATCGGCGATACCGATGTCGCCTTCGTGATAGGCGGGGAAGGCCACGATGAGCCGTGACGCCGAGCAACTCAGAAAATCGTCGCTCGTCGCCGACCTTTCAGGCGAGAACGTATCGCGCCTGCTATCATCGGGGCGCTTCGTGCGCTTTGCGTCCGGGGACGTCATCATGCGCGAGGGCGAGGAATCCGACACGATGTACCTGTTCCTCGAAGGCGTCGTGGACGTCTCGAAGAACCTGACGCTCAAGATTGCCGGCAAGGGTTTCGGCCATGCCGAGAAGTCGATGACCAGGCTCAAGGCCGGTACGGCGCCGGTCTTCGGCGAGATGTCCATGTTCGGCGACGAGCCCAGGAGCGCGACCCTGACTGCCGCCAACGACTGCGTACTCTTCGAATTGTCGAGGAAAGCCTTCGAAGCCATATGCGACGAGAACCCCAGGCTCGGCCTGGTGCTTACCGGCAGGATCGCCGTTATGCTCAGTTCCCGCGTACGCAAGGGAAACGACGACGTGCTCAAGCTTTCGACGGCGCTGTCAATAGCCCTTTCACGATGACGAGGAGACAGAAGTGACCATATCCGCCAAGCCGGCCGTATTGGCCTTTACCTTCCTCCTGGGCGTGGCTTCGGCATCCTCCCAGACGCCGTTTTCGCCCCCGTCGGGAGCATCGCCTGCGCTGGCTGCGACCGCTCCGGCAGCTCTGGCTGTCCCGGCGGAAACCGTGGCCGTGCCGAGGTCGTTCAGGAAAATCGAACTGGGCATGACGATGGACGCGGTCAAGGAGGTACTGGCTTCCGACGGGCTGTTCTCTTACCGCGGGGACGTTGACGTGAGCCTCCTGCCCAGGCCGGACGAAAGCCTCATCGAAGTTTCAGGGCTGTCTTTCGTCAGAAGGGCGTTCTTCCAGTTCTACTCAGGCAAGCTGTTCGTCATGATTTTCCTGCTCAACGAGAAGGAAATCGACCATTACTCGGTATTCACGAGCATGTCGGACAAGTACGGAAAGCCGGGCAACCTTTCGCCGAGCGAGAGCGTCTGGTCGGACGCGGCGACCAGGCTGTCGGTCGAGCGTCCGCTGGCGGTAAAGTACATCGACATGGCGGTTTTCGACGCCTTGAAGGCGGCCGGAGCCTCGGAGGTGTCGATGGA
>PGXR01000196.1 GCA_002839245.1 Spirochaetae bacterium HGW-Spirochaetae-7
TTGACGCGGCCTGCTACCACGCAGCGCCTGGATTCATGGAGCACCTCGAAGGCGAGCTCCCCGAGCCGTACCGCCGCGATGGAGACCTCGTGACGGTGATGGGGCCTGAACGCCTGACCAGGTGGACGAGGAACGTCTGGAAAAAGCCGTTCACCGCGGAGTTCGGCTCGATTTCCGAGGCCTCCAGGATCCTCCGCGGGATCCAGCGCAACTGGGCGCCCTACCCGGCCAGGCTGGCCCGGCGGACGACGCTGATAGCGGAATCGCTGCCTTCGCTGCCCAACAAGCCCAAGACATTCCCTTTCGGTATTCCAGCCTCGCCGATGGGGGCGTTTACCCTGCTCGACGAGAATACCATGATGGCCTCCGCCGAATGCTCGAGCCCATGGCCCAACGGCGAATTCGAGTTCGTCGAGGACAAGGAAGGACCGCCGAGCCGGGCCTACCGCAAGCTGTGGGAAGCGCTGGTCATGGCAGGCTCGATGCCTGGCCCCGGGCAGCGCTGCCTCGACGCGGGAGCAAGCCCCGGAGGCTGGACTTGGGCGCTGGCGGGCCTGGGCGCCGAAGTCGTCGCCATAGACCGAGCACCCCTCGACGACAAGATCGCCGCACTTCCCGGCGTCACTTTCATGAAGCACAGTGCCTTCACCATCAAGCCCGAGGAAATCGGACCTGTCGACTGGTTCTGTTCCGACGTGATCTGCTATCCGCCGGCACTCTTCGACTGGGTATCCATCTGGCTTGAATCGGGCCTGGCGCGCAATTTCGTGTGCACCATCAAGATGCAGGGCAAGGAATGGGACCGGGAAGTTGTCGAGCGCTTTGCCGCCATCCCCGGTTCCCGCGTCATGCACCTGTGGCACAACAAGCACGAACTGACGTGGGTGCTCGTACGGGACCCGCAACTACCTTTTGAGGTCAACGAACAAGCAGCGCTGGCCTGATGCTCCCGCGGCCAACTCGGATAACCGACCGTCCCGCTTGACAAGGCGGATCCGTATCGACATATTATTAGCATGCTAATCATTAGCGAGCAAACCATCGACACGCATGAAAACAGAACGTACCGCGTTGCTGCCTTGATCAGGGAGCTGAATTCATCCTTGTCAGCCCGGATAGGGGAAAGTCTAGCCCACACAGGCCTTACCCTGCCCCAGCTGATCCTCGTCAAGGCTCTAGCCCACAATGGCCCGATGACAATAAGCGAATTAGCCCGGGAACTGTGCGTCAGCAAGCCTACAGTGGTCGGAATCGTCGACAGGCTGGAGCAGCGTGATCTTGTGGCGCGCAGGCGGGACGAAAACGGCGACAGGAGGGAGGTCAACGTTGAATTCGCCACTGGAAGCGAAGAACGGCTGCGCGACATACGAAGCGCTGTGGAGGAGGCGCTGGGATCGGCGTTCTCCGACGTCCCCACTGCCGATCTGGATACGCTCGAGAGCGCTCTTTTGACGGCTGTCGGGGCGCTAAGCAAACGGAAGTAATCGGATTGATACAACAGGCCTTGAACCCGAAAAATTTGGAGGAACCATGCTATTGGCAGCTATCTTGTTCATTACCGGAGCGTTGGCGTTTTACTCGGCAGGAGTATGGGGAGAAAAGATCAAGGGAAGGCTTTCTCCGCTATGGATTGTATTCTTCTGGGCCGGTTTCGTCTGCGATACGACGGGTACCGCGATGATGAGTCGAATAGCCGGAGGGCCGTTCCTGTTCAATTTCCACGGCATCACGGGCATGCTTGCCATACTGCTCATGGCGTCTCATGCCGTCTGGGCAACGATCGTGCTGGTGCGCAAGGACGAGAAGTCTATCAGCGGGTTCCACCGCTTCAGCATCGCCGTCTGGATAATCTGGCTCGTCCCCTACCTGTCAGGCGTCATCTTCGGCGTCGGCATGGGCAGCTGACATGCAGTCTTGATCAAAGAGCCACAGAAAAGAAGAGATGCAAGATCAGATGATTTTCACGCAGAAGCGCGGGGTCGCAGAGGAAATCGAGTGTAGTTCATCGAAGCTTGCATCTCGGCGTCTAACACCACCGCTCCTTGTATGGCTCCTCTTGAGTAACCGCTACTGGCGGTATCGATTATTGAAAGGTGCAAGCTTCGATGAACTAATAGAAATTCTACAAAACTCCGTGGCGAATTCTTCGTCCATCAGGCTTTTTCGTCGGCAGGCGCGGCGAACATCCTGTGCACGCTGGCCCAGGCGTCAGCCTGCTCGTCGTCTGACAGAGCCGCCTCCTCTTCCCGCCAGGTGATCAACTCTTCGGGGATCTCCGCCAGGAACGGCGACGGGACGCAGTCGACGGGCATCGAGCCCCGGCGCCTTCGCCTGCATGCGGTGATGAGCAGGCGCTTGCGTGCCCTGGTAATGGCGACGTAGAAGAGCCGGCGTTCCTCCTCGACGTTGCCGTCGCCCTCCTCGAGAGCCCTCGCATGGGGTATGAGGCCGTCCTCGCAGCCCGCGACGAAGACCACGTCAAACTCGAGGCCCTTGGCCGCGTGTATCGTCATCAGGTTGACCTTGCCCGAATCATCCTCTTCCTGGTCGTCGCGGGTAATAAGCGATATGCGGTTGAGCCACGCGAACAGGCTCGGGTCCAGGTTGTCGGGATCCTTCTCCCAGGTCTCGATGCCCTTGATGAGGCTCTCGACGTTGAGGAATTTCCACTTGGCGGCCTTGTCGTTGTGCTGGTTCTCGGATACCAGGTAGCCCCAGTAGTCAATCGTGTCGACGAGCTTGCGTACCTTGGCTCCGAGGTTGCGGCGCCCCAGGAGTTCCTCGCGCTCGTACTCGAGCAGGGTCAGGAACGAGTCGATGTCCTGCCTCAGGCGCTCGGGGAAGTCTATCGAGTGGTCGCTGCGGACGAGCTGCATGGCGCCGCGGGTCGAGCATCCGTGCCGCCTGGCTATGACGGTCAGCATTTCCTGGGCGCGCCGCCCTATGCCTCGGCGCGGCACGTTAGCTATGCGTATCAGGTTGATGTCGTCCTCGGGGTTGGCTATGACGCGCAGGTACGAGATGATGTCCTTTATTTCCTTGCGCTGGAAGAAGCTCGTGCCTCCGGAGACCTTGTACGGCAGGTCGGCTGCCAGGAAGGCTTCCTCGAGGTGGCGCGTCAGGTTGTTGGTGCGGATGAGGACCCCGAATTGGTCGTAGCGGAGGTGGTCCTTGAGCTTTATCTCCTTGATGGCGCGGGCTATGAACTCGCCCTCCTCTATCTCGCTCTCCGGGGCGTAGACTTCTATCCGGGCGCCGCCTTCGTTGGGGCTCTGGAGGTCCTTCTCCTTGCGGTTGGTGTTGTTCTGGATGACGCTGTTGGCCGCGTCGAGTATCGTCGTCGTCGAGCGGTAGTTGCGGTACAGCGTCACCTCTGTGCGATTCGGCCAGTCCCGCTCGAAGTTGGCAATGTTCTCGAAGTTGGCGCCGCGCCACGAGTATATCGACTGGTCGTCGTCACCCACGACGCAGATGTTTTCGCGGGCCAGGAGCCTCATGAGCCGGTACTGCTGGGTGGACGTGTCCTGGAACTCGTCAATCATGATGTAGCGGTAATGGTCGCGGTATTCCTCGCGCGCCTCGGGGAAGCCCTCGAAGACGGCGATGGGCAGGCCGATCAGGTCGTCGAAGTCGACCGAGTTGTATGCCTTGAGGGCGGCCTGGTACTCGTCGTAGACCTTCTCGTAACCGTCACCGGCCCCGTCCCAGCCCTTGCGGCCTATCTTGACGTCAGAAAAGACCATGCCCGCCTTCTGCGCGTCGAAGGTCTGGGGGTTGAATCCCATGTCACGCGCGCAGTCCTTTATCAACTGGGTTCGGTCGACCTCGTCGTAGATGGAGAAATTCTCGCGCCAGCCGAGCCGGTGAATCTCCTTGCGCAGGATCTTGACGCCGAATGAGTGGAAGGTGCTGACCGTCAGGTTCTGGAGCTTCTTTCCAGTGACCGAACGGACGCGCTCGGACATCTCCCTGGCGGCCTTGTTCGTGAAGGTAAGCGCGAGTATGGCCGATTGTGGCACACCATGGTCCAGCATGTAGGCGGCGCGGTAGGTTATCACGCGGGTCTTGCCGGAACCTGCTCCCGCGATGATGAGCACCGGGCCGTCCATGGCGGTGACGGCCTCGTGCTGCTCGGGGTTCAGTTCTTTTTCGTAGTCCAGGCGCATGCGTGGCGCTACAGGCTCTTGGTGAAAATCGACAGGGCTTCGACTCCCAACCCGACGACCATGGATACGATGAGCCCGGCGATGACGACGCCCGCGGCCACCGCGAGCATGGTCTTCCTGCGTTCAAGCCCGAGTATCCATGCTCCCAGCGTTCCCGTCCAGGCTCCGGTCACCGGCAACGGCACGGCGACGAACAGCATGATGCCGAGATAGCCGTATTTTTCGACCTTCCGGTGTACTTTCGTGCGGGCTTTTTCGACGAAGCGGTCGAAAAAACTCGCATATACCGGCCACCTGTAGAAAAGCTTGTGGAAAGTCTCCAGAAAAATGAACGCGACCGGACCGACGAGGGCATTGCAGGCAACGGCCAGCATCGTGGCACTAGCGAGCGGCATGCCTCGGGTCACGGCGAAGGGTATGGCGCCACGCAACTCGGATATGGGAAGGAACGAAAGGCCAATGGTAAAGAGTACGGTCGCTTGATCCATGGGGCCGGAGTATAGCCGGAAGGCCATGGGGCGGCAAGCGTCGAGCCATCCTCCCGGCGATCTTGAGGAAGCCTGTCCCTTGGCCTAAAATCAAACCGTATGACAGAATCAACCGACGCGAGCCCCCTGGCTCGCTTTCATCCCCTCGTCGCATCCTGGTTTGGCCATCGCTACGGCGAACCGACGCCGGTGCAGGCCGCCGCATGGCCGGTCATCGCTGCTGGTCGGCATGTACTGGCGTCCGCTCCGACCGGCTCGGGCAAGACGCTGACGGCTTTCCTGGACGCGCTGTCGCGCTTCGCCACGGGAAGCCTGCCGGCGACGGGGCTGTCGGTGCTCTACGTGTCGCCGCTCAAAGCGCTCAACGAGGACGTCAGGGTCAACCTCGTCGGCCCTCTCAGGGAGCTGTCGTCCTGGTTCGCATCGAACGGAGAAGCATTCCCCAAGGTCAGGGTGTCTTCGCGCTCGGGCGACACGCCGCAGTCGGAGCGCCGGAGCATGGCCGCTTCGCCGCCGGCCATCCTGTGCACCACTCCCGAGAGCCTCGCCATACTTCTCGCGTCGAAGAGCGGCATAGCGGCCCTGTCGACGGTAAGGCTCCTGATCCTCGACGAGGTCCACGCGGTCCTGGGAACCAAGCGCGGGTCTGCGCTCGCGTGCTCCGTCGGCCGCCTGGCACTGCTCGCCGGCGAGTTCCAGCGGGTCGCCCTGTCGGCCACCGTACGGCCGTTCGAGGCGGCCGCCCGTTTCGTCGGCGG
>PGXR01000197.1 GCA_002839245.1 Spirochaetae bacterium HGW-Spirochaetae-7
ACGCGGGCACGAAAGCCTCCGCCAGCCTGGTGAAGTCCCCCGCCAAGACAGTAGAGGCTCCGGCGAAGAAAGCTCCAGCGAAAAAGGAGCCAGCGACAAGGGAGAGCTCCCCCGCCGTGAACACAAGGGCTGCCGTCAAGGGAACGAAGGTCGCCGCGGGCAAGCGGAAGGGCGATTCCGGGACGAAGGCTCTCGCGGACGAGCTAGTTTCCCTGATCCCCGAGCTGGACGCCGAGGGACTCGCTTTCCTGATCGAGCAGGCGAGGGTGCACCTGTACAACATGCGCGTCGTCGAGCTGGATGCCGCCGCCGTGGCGGCGGAGAACGCGTCGGTACGGGCGGGAAGGGTTGCTTCTGCCAAGCGCGGGGCTTCGCGCACGGGCCATGGCACAGCCGCTGGGGTTGATGATTTCACCATCCAGGCTTCGAGCGACGGATCGACCTACGACCTCGTCTGGCAGGGCAAGTGGAAGATGTTCACGAGCGACGAGATGCTGGCGATGGTCCGCATCACCTCGAACAAGGATACGGCAGCAGAAGTCGGCGGACGGCTGTACCGATGGTTCCTGGCCGAGCGGTCGGACGTTCTCCAGGACATACCGTTCTCCGGGCTCGCCGATCCGAAGCTCAAGGCCATCGTCGCGCTTCTCCGGAAGACGTTTACGGTAAAAGGCAAGAAATAGGATCGAGACTCCCGCACCGCTCCCGCTTTGACAGGTTGTTTCGTATGCTATACGATTGGCGGCATGAGAACTTCCCTACCAAGCAAGCCGGCTGTTGCCTTCGCGTTTGTCCTCGCGTTTTTGCCCTCGGCCGTCCAGGCCCAGCAGAAGACCCAGGTGGTCGCCACGCAGCTGACCCAGGAACTCGTCAGGATTTTCCCCGAGATAGCTTCCGGCTACATCGATTTCTCGGGCAACGGGAAGCCCGACCAGACCGCGGACCTGAACGAGTACATTCCCGATTCACGGGTACGCGACGGCCAGCTCCAGGCACAGGAAATTCTCGATTTCATCATAGCCAACTGGCGTTTCATCCCCCTGGAAAAGCTAAAGGCCGTGCGGGCTACCCTCAAGAGCTCGTCCGGGGCCATCAGCGAGCTCATCGCCATAAATTACGCGGGGTCGATGGACGAGGTCCTTGGCATGCGCGAAGCCATGGGCGACGGACTCTACCTGACACCTTCCGCTTACAAGGAAGCGATGGAGCGCCTTGGCGGCATCGTTTCGGCCATGAACGACGCGTACAAGAAGGAAGGCCAGAAAAGCGACGCCGATTTCGTCGCCGGCAGGGACTCGTTGTTCGCGTTGATCGAGAAAGGCTACCCGCTCCCGGTCGATCTACCCTCCGAAGAGAAGAACGTCCTCTCCACGACGATGGTCGGGGTGATACTGAAGGAACAGGCTTCCAACCCCGCCAGGACCAGGACGGCGATAAGGGTGCTCGGCCTCATCAAGGCCCAGGAAGCCGCGCCGTGGTTGATGGAGCTGGCGGCGGGAACCGCCTACCCGATAGAGTCGATGAAGGCGCTCGCCGAAATAGGCTACAAGCCGGCAATACCCGTAATCGCGGGCCAGCTGCGTTCGTCGGAATCGCCTGAGGTCAGGCGGGCGGCCCTCCAGGCAACCGGCGCCATCGGCGGCGCCGAAGGCCTCGATGCCATACTCGAGCTGGTGAAGGCAGGGAACCGGGATACGCTGAGCCCGGAGTTGCTCGAGGCGGCGACCCAGGCGCTCTCCGGCGTGGCGCAGAAGGGCAACACCGACGCCAAGATTTTCGCGGCGCTCAAGGACCTGTCTACCTATGAAAAACCGGCGATACGAAGGGTGGCGGTCTCGGGGCTAGGCGCTTTCGCGACATCCCAGTCCGCCGAAACCCTCGTCTCCCTCGTCGGTTCCGAGAAGGATGTCTGGGTGCGCAAGGCTGCCGTCACCGCCCTCAACAGGCAGAAGGGTGACACCGTCATGCCGGCACTGCTCAGGCTGCTGCGGGAGAAAGACCTGGACCCGGGCCTCAAGGCCGTCGCTCTGGCCGCGGTCGGCGACAACGCCGCCGGCACGCAGGCCATTCCGGCGCTGGTGGAGGCCCTGGCCGACGCGGACCCTTCGGTACGCGCATCGGCTTCGTCGTCATTGAGGAAACTGTTCCCGGCCAACCAGGCCCTGGTGACGAGCACGCTTGCCAGGATGCTGCTCGCTAGCCAGGACGAAGTCTTCCTGACCGAAGGCGCTTCGCTCCTGTCGGTGCTCGCCGACCCCCTGTCCGTCCCGACGCTGCTAGCGTTGCTTTCCAAACCCCAGTCGGAGGTCAAGAGGCTCGCCGCATGGGCATTGTGCCGCGTCAAGGCACTACCGAACCCCAAGGTGGTCGAGGCGCTCCAGAAGCTGGTGACCAACGAGAACGAAAGCATCGCGGTGCGCGTCAACTCCGTCCGGGCGCTCGGCGCGATAGCCTTCGACAGTCCCCAGCTCGCCATATGGCAGACCCTCGTGACCACCGTCCAGATGCGCGGCGACAAGTACGCCATGCTCCGTTTCTTTGCAGTCCGCTCGCTCGGCGAACTCGGCACCGCCAACGGTCAGGTCACGCAAGCTCTCGTAAGGATCGCCACACGCGATCCCGACCAGGAACTCCGCAAGGAGGCCGTCTACGCCTTGCGCAAGCTGCCATCCGTATCAACGGAGGCTCTGGATGCCCTGGCCGCATCGCTGGTCGAGGCCGGGGACGACGAACTGCGCGTCCGGGTGCTCGAAGCGCTGGCCGACCTCGGCTCGGCGAAGCCTGCCGAGCTCGCCGGGGACCTGCTACGGGGGCCGTTGCCGGTCCCGCTCAAGCGGCGTGTCATTCAGGCGCTGTCGCAAAACCCTGACGACCTCGCCGCCGGCATCATCCTCGACGCCGCAGCAGACGCCAAGGTCGCGGATTTCGCTGCATCGGTCCTCGAGGGCTTCCCCCCCAGGACGATACGGATGGTCGTCAGCAGGCGCTTGCGCACCGAGACCGACGCGGGGATCCTCTCCGTACTCAACGCCCTGGACGCGATTCTGGCCGATTGATCAGTCGATCCCGGAGGATCCCATGAGGTTTTCAAGCTATGAACTTGCCGGGAAGCCCGGTACGGGCGTCTGGGAAGGGTCGGAACTGCATGGCCTGGAGGCGGGCGCCGCAGGGTATCCGGGCAGCCTCGACGAGATGCTGGCCTCGGGCGCGGACCTGGCCGCGGCCGGACGCACGCTGGCCGCCGCCGCTGTCGTCGACCTGGCAACACTCCGTTTCATGCCGCCGGTGCGCAGGCCATACAAGATACTCTGCGTGGGTCTCAACTACCGCGCCCACAGCGCGGAAACAGGGCTCGGGGAACCCGATTATCCGGCGGTCTTCGCGCGCTTCGCCTCGTCGCTCGTCGGGCACGGGCAGGCGATAGTCAAACCGGCTGTTTCCGACCAGCTCGACTACGAGGCCGAACTGGTAGCCGTCATCGGCAGGCGCTGCAAGGGCGTGTCGAAGGCCGAAGCCCTGGCTTGCATCGCGGGCTATTCGATTTTCAACGAGGCGTCCATCCGCGACTACCAGATGAGGACGTCGCAGTGGACCATGGGCAAGAACTTCGACGCTACCGGGGCTTTCGGTCCATGGCTTTCGACGCCCGACGAGCTGCCTCCCGGCGCGGCCGGGCTTTCGATACGTACGCGGCTCAACGGCGTCCTCCTGCAGGACGGCACGACTTCCGACATGGTCTTCGGGGTGGCCGATCTCGTGACGATCCTTAGCGAGGTGATGACCCTGGAGCCCGGCGACCTGATAGTCACCGGCACCCCGTCGGGCGTCGGCTTCTCGCGCAAGCCTCCCGTCTTCATGAAAGCCGGCGATGTCTGCGAGGTCGAGATAGAGGGGATAGGAACGCTCAGGAACCCGATCACCCTAGCGTGACGTCAGCCTAGCCTGCCCATGTATCGCTCGTAAAAAAAGAGCGTGGCGGTCATCAGCGCGTGCCCCATGTCCTCGGCGCCTATCATGTCTATGGCCTCGCGTTCCGGCACGAGCATCACCTCTATCTCCTCGTGCTCATCAAGGCATTGCGGACGTTCGAGGGTACAACCTTCGGCGACGAAGGCGTGGAAGGTGTTCGTCATGAAAGCGGGGTTGGGAGACAGTATGCCCAGGGGGACGAGCAGCTCCGCCGTGTATCCGGTCTCCTCGAGCAGTTCGCGCGCTATCGCGGTAGCCGGGTTCTCGTCATGCTCGACGATGCCGCCGGGAAACTCGATGGACAGGTGCCTGGTGCCGTGCCGGAACTGCCTGATCATCACGAACGAGCGGCCTTCAGGCGTTTCGACGACCGGTATGACGCCAGCCCAGTCGGGTGCTTCCACCGAGAAGAATGTTCCCCTCTTGCCCATCGTCGACTGGCGCTCGCTCGAGCTTACCTTGAAGACCTTGCAGTCGAGAAGCTTCTTCGAAGAAAGCTCGATCCACGGATACAGTTTGTTCATATACCTAGCCTAGTCCCATTCATGTCGTCAGGCAAGGAGCTCCGACGGCTCCTGTAAAAGTCCACCCTCGCCGGGATAGGCGGCCTCGAGGTCGGCCAGGAAGAGCGAGGCTGCGCAGAGGTCCGCGGAACCTCCCGGCGACAGTCCGGAGGCGTTGAATTCCGCCACCATCATGGAGTATATCGGACTGCCCGCAAGGGAAAAGGGGCCGCCCGAATCGAGTATCTGCCTCGCCGAGGCTCGTGCCCGGTACAAGGCCCGTATCCCGCCGCGAGCGACGATGCACGTGTCGTCGGCCCTGGACATGACGGCGAGCAGGACCGTGATGACCCGCTCGTCGTCAGCCAGGTCGCTTTCACGGAGGCGTCTTGCCAGCGGCAGCGCGCTTGCCCTGATGGCCGGAAATCCTTCCATCGCCTCGTCGCGCGCCGAGCGGAGCCCGTGTTCGAGCCTTGCGGTTTCTCCATGGGTCGCGGCTGTCAATGTACCGTGCCTGACCAAGCCCGGAGCCGTCAGGCTGACGATATCTCTGGCCAGGCCGGCAGCCTTGTCGCAGACGGCTTCTGCGCCGAGGGGAGAGACGCCGGCAATCGCGCTCATGGAGGACGAATGCAGCATTCCCGCAGCGGCGCACAGCAGGCCGAGCGTCCATATCGCGCCCTTGTGCGTGTTGACGCCGTCCGATGCCGCGAGCATCGCGGCTTCCGCTTCGACGCCCAGCCTCCTGAGCGCCCCCGCCAGGTTCCGTGGGGCGTATCCCGTCAGGTGACTCGCGGAACCCCCGGTTTCCGCCTCGGCGACCATGCGCTCGAAGAATGGCCCGAGCGCGGCCGCGGATCGCCTGAAGTGGCGTATGTCCATGTCGGCATGCGCGCCCGGGCCGAAGCGGTCGACGA
>PGXR01000198.1 GCA_002839245.1 Spirochaetae bacterium HGW-Spirochaetae-7
TCACCCCACTCAAGGTCGGCACCTCGTACCTACCCAAATACGCCTGCTGAGGCAGGCACAGGCTTCGAGGAACTAATTAACCGATTACTGAATAAGCCGTTTTCGGCTACAGTCAGCTTGTCTGTAGCCCCTGCAATTGCTATTTTCAGTAAATGACTGATATACTTACCATTGAAGGACTGTCGAAAAACTACGGCCCGGTCAAGGCCGTCGATGACGTAACGTTTTCGATACCCGAGGGCATTTGTTTCGGCCTTCTTGGACCGAACGGCGCCGGCAAGACGACGACCATCGAGATCATGGAAGGTATCACCGCTCCGTCTGCTGGCCGGGTACTCTTCAGGGGCGAGCCGATAGGCGCTGACTTCAAGACAAAGGTTGGAATCCAGTTCCAGAGCACGGCCCTTCCGGAGTTCATAACGGTCAGGGAGACCCTTGAGCTGTTCTCGGCCTTCTATAAAAAGCCCCGCCCGATGGACGAGGTCATAGGCCTCTGCTCCCTGGAAGACATACTGTCCCGCGACAACCAGAAGCTTTCTGGCGGCCAGCGGCAGCGTATGCTGCTGGCCCTCGCCATCATTCCCATGCCCGAAGTGGTTTTCCTGGACGAGCCGACCACGGGGCTCGACCCGCAGGCCCGCCGCAATTTCTGGGACCTGATAGCAAGGATCAAGGCGGAGAAGACGACCGTCATCCTCACGACACACTACATGGACGAAGCCCAGCTCCTGTGCGAGCGGATAGCCATCATGGACCGCGGCAGGATAATGGAGATCGATACGCCCGAGGCCTTGCTCGCCAAGCATTTCGACGGTGTCCTCATACGCCTGCCGTACGACGGATGCTGCTCCGACGCCCTGTCCGGTTTCGAGGGGCTCGTCGTCAGCAACGATTCACTCGAGCTGCAGACGAATACCCTGGACAGGAGCCTCAAGAAGCTGCTCGCGGCGCATGTCGACCTGGAAGGGCTGTCTATCCACAAACCAAACCTCGAAGACCTGTTCATCAAGCTGACCGGCAGCTCGTTGCGGCCGTGAGCGCGAAAAGGAAGACGCCAAAATGCTGATTCGTCAATTCATCGCCCTGTTCAAGGCCCGCACCATGGAATTCGTCCGCGACAGGGGCACGTTTTTCTGGAACCTCCTCTTTCCGGTATTCCTCGTCCTCGGCATGGCGTTCGCGTTTTCCGGTGGCGACGAAAAGCTGTACAAGGTCGGCGTCGTGGGCACGCCGGACGCCTCCGTGGCGATGCTCGGCTTGGAGCAGGTGCAGTCCATAGCCTACGCCGACGCCGGGGAGGCCCGGCAGAAGCTGGAGCGGCACCAGGTTGATTTCGTGATCGACTTCGACGCATCGTCGTTCATGATCAACGAGGAATCGAACAAGGGGCGCTTCCTGAGGACGCTGTTCATCGCCCAGCAGGGCGCAACGGCCAGGGCGGGCGGTACTGGATCAAGGGTCTTTACGGAGCTTGCGGTAAGCGGCCGCGCGACGCGCTACGTTGACTGGCTGGTGCCCGGGGTCATAGGCATGAACATGATGTTCTCCAGCCTCTTCGGCGTAGGGTACGTCCTCGTGCGCTACCGCAAGAACGGCGTGTTGAAGAGGCTGAAGGCCACCCCGGTGCACGCGCTCAATTTCGTCGGCGCCCAGGCGGCGAGCAGGCTGGTCATAGTGCTCCTGACGTCGGTGTTCGTCTACTCCGGCACCAACATGTTCCTGCACTTCATGATGCGCGGACATTACCTCGACCTGCTCATCCTGACGACCCTCGGCATCCTGTGCATGATATCGCTGGGCCTGGTATTCGCCTCCAGGATGAGAAGCGAGGAACTGGCCGGCGGCATCCTCAACCTGATCACGTTCCCGATGCTCGCGCTTTCCGGAGTCTTCTTCTCTCTCGAGGGGAGCCCCGCGATCCTGAAGACCGTTTCCCGGGCCTTTCCCCTGACGCATTTCACCGAAGCCGCGCGGAAGATCATGATCGACGGCGCGGGACTGGCCCAGATCATGCCCAACCTGGCGGTTCTCGCCGGGCTGACCGTCGTCTTCCTTGTCCTGAGCTCAATCCTTTTCAAGTGGGAGTGACGGCGAGTACTTGGCAAGGCCAGCCAGGAAATTGCGCAGGAACTGGTCCATGCATTCCTTGTAGTTCTTGTGGCCCCTGTCGCGGAACAGGGCAGATAGTTCGTTCTTCGAGACCTCGAGCCCCGCAAGCTTCATGATTGCCATCATGTCATCTTCCCTGAGCGACAGCGCGATGCGTATCTTCTTGAGAACCGCGTTGTTGTCGAGGGGCGCCTGCGGCTTCGGTCTTGCGGACGTGTCCGTCGCTTCGTCTTTCCTTCCCCTGTACTTGACTATCATCCCGTCCAGGAGATCGGCGAGGACGGTCCTGGGGCATTCGACGAATCCTTCTTCGTCATCCTGCTTGAAGTAGGACGGGAAAACCTGACTGTCGATCGTCGCGCCGGCAAGCTCGAGCATGCCAAGCATCGCCCGGTCGCTAAGGCGGAGCGCGAAGCATAGCCTGCGCAGGATATCGTTGCTTGTCATGAGGGCTCCTCGGTACGTTCTAGCAGAAATGTCACCTGGTTGATTATACTGGCAACATGGATACCTTGATAAGCAAATCGCTGACCCTGCATGCAGCAGGTTCCAACTGTGCCCAATCGGTGCTATGCGCCTTCGCAGCCGATTATGGCTTCGACGGTGTGGCCGCGCACCGTTTGGCTACCGCGCTGGGCGCGGGGCTTGGCAGGAGGCAGTTGCTGTGCGGCGCCGTCTCGGGCGGCGCGATGGCGATAGGAGCCGCTCTAGGCAACGATTCGGGAGCCGATCTCGACTCCAAGGAGCGATGCTACGCAATCGTAGCGCGATTCGTGGCCACTCTCGAGTCGGAGTTCGGCTCGAGCGACTGCCGCAGCCTCCTTGGCGTCGACTTGAATACGGCCATAGGGAAGGCTGAGGTCAAAGCCCGCGGCCTCGGCGCATCGGTATGCGAAAGGATCATCGCCCGGTCCACGGAACTCGTGGCCGAGGCGGTGAAAGCCGCCAGGGCTTGACGAAAGTGCCTTACAAAAGCGCCAAACTCGTACTATCATCATTGTCGTGGTGAACAATTTTGAGTCCGGGCAGGCTTCCTCGCCCGACATCCTGTCGCAATATAACCTGCTCCGTGATTCAGGTGCGCTCGAGAACCTCGAAGCCATGCGCCGGGAGAACCGCGAGCTCGACAGGCTCATTACCGACGCGGCTGCGCTTATATCGCTGCCCTCCGTACCCCTGATGCTCGATTTCGTCATCGACAAGCTGCTGGAACGATTCATACCAGAATTCCTCGGCTTCGTCATCGAACCTCCGCGCGGCTCGAGGATAAGCCAGTTCTGTTACCGGAACCTCAAGCCGAGCGACGAGGTAATACCGCTGGAATCCTACCGGCAACTCAGGGAATTCTTCATGTCCAAGCCGTATTCAGCCCGCTTCGAGACTATACGCGATGCAATAGGCGGCTTCCCCGACCTCGACGGTTTCTCTCCGGAGATGGTGTTTCCGTTGATGGGCATCGGCGGCCTCTACGGCATCGTCGTGCTCGGCAACAAGGTAGTCGGCGGAGACTATACCGACCTGGAGAGGATGTACGTCGACAGGCTCACGCGCTTTCTCGCGGTAGGCATACAGAACGAGATGCATCACCACAGCTCCATCACCGACCCCAAGACGGGCCTCTACAACCACGACTTCTTCGTCCGCAGGCTCGACGAGGAAAAGGCCCGCTGCGCCAGGCACGGCAACCAGGCCGCGGTACTGATGCTCGACGTCGACCACTTCAAGCGCTTCAACGACAACTACGGGCACATGGCGGGCGACGAAGCCCTGGAATCGCTCGCGGTCACGCTCAAAGGCGCCATGCGTACGGGCGACGCGGTCGCTCGCTTCGGCGGCGAGGAATTCTGCGTGCTCGCCGTCGACTGCGACGAACAAGGCGCGATGGAACTGGCCGAGCGCATCCGAGAGTCGGTCGAGGTCATGCGCATCATCCACGGAAACGCCGATGCGCTCTCCGTAACGGTGAGCATAGGCGTCAGGATGCTCGACCACCTGCTTGACGCCAAGCGCCTCATCGATGACGCCGACAAGGCCCTCTATTCGTCAAAGGCAAGCGGCAGGAATCGATGCACATTTTTCCGTCCCGGTTTCCTGGGGCGCGCAATGTTGATCCGGACCGTCAAGGCGGGGGCTGAAAAGCGCTAGAAAGGGCTGAAATGGATCTCTTCAGGAAAGCAGCGGAACTCGCGGAGAAGAATGTCCCGTTTGCAATGGCGCCCATCGTAGAGTCGTCGGGTTCGACGCCGCGCGGCAAGGCCAAGATGCTGGTCCTCTCCGACGGTGCTAGTTTTGGCACGATCGGCGGAGGGGTCGTCGAGGCACGTGTCATCGAGGAGGCCAGGAAGGCGATGGATTTCGACCGGCCAGTCATGCTCGAATACGAACTCGACCATGGCCCGGGCGAAAAAAGCCTTCCGATGGAATGCGGCGGAGAGATGAAGGTGTACGTCGAGGTGTTCGGAGCCAAGCCACGCCTGCTTGTCGCCGGCGGCGGCCATGTTGGCCTCGAGATAGCCAGGGTGGCCGCCTCGGTAGGGTACCGCATAGTCATCGTTGACGACAGGCCGGACTACGTTAACGCGGAACGCTTCCCCATGGCGACGGAACTGTACGTCAACGCCGACATGGAGCTCGCCCTCCAGTCTGCCCCGGTGGACGGGAATACCTGCGTCGTGATAGCGACGCACGCGAGCGACGAACGTGCCCTCAGGCATTTCGTCGCCACCGATTGCCTGTACCTGGGTTTTCTCGGTTCCCGCAGGAAGGTCAGGACGCTGCTCGACATGCTGCGCGCCGAGGGCGTTCCCGAGGAGTCCCTTGGGCGCGTGCGCGCACCCATAGGCCTTGACCTGGGCGCCGAGACTCCGGAGGAGATAGCGGTTTCCGTTGTCGCCGAGATCATGGCCAGCCTTTCCGGCCGGGATTCAGCGCCGCTTTCCGGCCGGGACGGCGAGCTGATCGTCGTCCGTGGAGCAGGCGACCTGGCAACGGGTACGATCGTACGCCTGAAGGCGGCCGGGTTCCGCGTCGTCGCCCTGGAGGTCGCCCAGCCCACCTCGATCAGGCGGACGGTCTCGCTGTGCGAAGCCGTGTACGATGGAGAGAGCCGGGTCGAAGGCGTCGTCGCCAGGCTCGTGGCAGGCATCGGCGAGGCCCGACAGGCACTTGCCGACGGCGTGGTTCCCATACTCGTGGACCCGGACTGCAGTTCCGTCCAGGCCCTGGCTCCTTACGCGCTGGTCGACG
>PGXR01000199.1 GCA_002839245.1 Spirochaetae bacterium HGW-Spirochaetae-7
GGGGCGCGGCAGCGTCTCGTATGTCATAACCGTCGACGGCCCGGCGCCGGTCGACGCCGACCTGTACGGCCGGTCCGGCCCCGGCGTTCCCAGGCCGGACTACGGCCACTACGTCGGAAAGCAGCTGCTGCCGATCGCCCGCTCGCTGGCCGCCTCCGGCCTGCCAGTTCCGCTGCACGCATTCGGCGCAGGGTCCAAGCAACCGGAGCTTTTCTGACGAAGAATCAATTTTCTTGATTATACTTGGAGTAGCGAGTAAAATGTAATTACATGTAGGTACGGAGGTGATATCGTGGAACTATCGATAGTCAGGATCGGGAACAGCCGCGGGCTTCGCTTGCCTAAAGAAATACTGGATCGCCTTGGATTTTCAGACAAGGTGGAGGCGGTGCTGGGAGAAAATTCCTTGACGCTATATGCGGTCAAGAAGCCAAGGGAAGGATGGTCTGAAGCAGCAAAGGCGATGCATGCGGCAGGCGAGGACGAGCTCCTTATACCCGATATACTCGATGACGATTTGACCGAGGGCAATCCGTGGTAGTCCGGTTTGATATATGGTGGACAGACTTGGATCCTGTTCGGGGAAGCGAATACGCCAAGACTAGGCCGTGTGTCGTCGTCTCACCAGCTGAACTGAATGAATCGCTTAAGACTGTCGTCGTGATGCCCATGACGACAGTATCGAGATCCTGGCCATTCAGGCTCCCCGTTCTGCTCGAGGGCCAGGTTGGCCAGGTATGTGTCGATCAAATACGTGTTATCGACAAGTCCAGACTTAAATCGAAGGCCGGCTCTCTCGACGAGGGACAGGCCGCCAGACTCAGGCATCTCATCAAGGAAATGTACGTCGACTAGCTACACCCTTCCCACGGGCGCCGCGTACACGGCAAACTCGTCTGTTCCGTCTACGCCCAGCGCCGCGTCGAGCTTCTCCTGGTCGTAGGCGGCCTGTCCGCAGGTGCCAAGTCCCAGGGCTTCGCAGGCTCCGTACAGGGCCTGGCAGACGTGTCCGGCGTCGATGAGTATTGTCTTTGCGGCTGCCACGGTGTAGCGCCATTCGGTCCGGAACGGGACGACTGTCCAGACGAACATCGCGGCGCAGTTCCACAGCTGTCCCGACAGACCCGTGTCCATCTCCTGGTCCAGGTCCAGCCATCCGTTTTTATCCGTATCCGCTCCGCTGACGACGCTGGCAGCCTTCAGCAGGGCGAGCGAGTGCTCGACGGGCATGAACCGGTAGAGGCCGGGTTGCAGCCCGGTAACCCTGCGCGCGTAGAGCATGGTGTCGAAGGGGTGGCGGCATCCGCCGCTGGGTACCGTCCTGAAGGCGTTCTCGTTCTTTACCGCCTTCACGCCTGAGCTGGCCCACAGGAGGAACGACAGTTCATTGAGGGACAGCGGCTCTATTTTGTACTTGCGCCGAGAGCGCCTCCCGGCGGTGACGTCGCTAAAACTCTTGCCGCCGAGGCCTGACGCGGAGGGATCGGGAAGCTTGACGACGGTCGCGGCTGCCGGTATTGGCCGCACGAAAGGCGGTACCGGAACTCCCTGCTTCTGGGGGCTCTTGAATCGCTCCAGCTGGTCCCAGTTCGACTTGAGGAAAGCCCTGCCAGAAGCGATAAGCGCGGATTCTTCTGCGGCGAGCTTCGGATCAGGGGTATCGGGATTGGCCGCCCGGTACGAAGCCAGGGCTGCGTCGAGGTCGGCCAGGAAGCCGTCGACGTCGGAGTCGGTGGTGTCCCAGCTGGCCATCCAGCGGACGGCGCCGCCTTCCCAGTCGTAGAAGAACCGCTTCGCGCGTAGTTCCTCGGTAACCCGGGCGGGAATCTTGACGAAGGCGGCGTTGGTCTGGGCCGGGTATTCCAGCCGCAAGCCGCGGGCCGAGAGGCCGGCGACGAGGCGGGCGGCCTGGCGGTTGGAAGCGGTCGCGCACTCGCGCCAAAGCCCGTCGCGGACGTATTCGTCAAACTGGGCGGCTATGAAGCGCATCTTGCTCGACAGCTGCAGGCGGGTTTTCCGCAGGCGCGCGGTGTCGGGCAGGCTGCCGTCCGCTCGAGGCGCGAAGATCACGGCCTCGCCGAACATCAACCCGTTCTTGGTGCCGCCGAAGCACACGACGTCTGCTCCGGCCGGCGAACTGCCCGTGGTCGTTACATAGCCGGCCGCCTCGGCAACGCCGACTCCCAGCGCGACCGCGGCGTTTGAAAGCCGGGCGCCGTCGATCTGGACGACGAGGCCCGAAGCATGTGCTACCCTGCACAGCTCGGCGAGCTCGGCGCGGCCGTATACGGTGCCGAGTTCGGTGGGCTGGCTCAGGGACAGGGCTGCCGGACGGGCCTTGTGCATGTCGTCGTAATGGCGGAGGGTGGCTTCCAGCGCGGCGACCGAGACCTTGCCGTCCTTCGTCGCCATGGGTACCAGCTGGGCGCCGGTAACCGCCGAGGGCGCGCCCGTCTCGTCGACCAGGATGTGCGCGCAGTCGGAGCACAGGATGGCGTCGCCGCCGTGCGCGAAGCAGCCGAGCGCGTAGACGTTGGCGCCGGTACCGTTGAGGACGAAGCGCACCGTCGCGCCCGGTCCGAAGAGCGCCGCGACCGCGTTTTCTGCACCGGCAGTTACCGGGTCGTCGCCGTAGCCTATCGCGTGCCCCGCATTGGCTCGCACGAGCGCTTCCATGATCCTCGGATGCGCAGCCGCATTGTTGTCGCTCGCGAACCACCTGTCCCCTGCCATATATCCTCCACTGATCACTCTTCAAAGCAAAATTCTCTCTCTTAGTCCCGCTTGCCGGTGACTTTTATCACGTGGTAGCCGAACTGGGTTGATACGGGATCGGAAATCGATCCGACGCCGAGTCCCTTGCAGGCGCTCTCGAAGGCGGCCACCATCTTGCCGGGGCCGAACCAGCCGAGGCCGCCGCCCGCGGACTTGGACGGACAGGTCGAGTACTCGCGGGCAAGGGACGCGAAATCAGATCCCTGTTTGGCTTTCCGCGACAGGTCCTGCGCCAGGGCGCGGTCCTTGACGAGTATATGGCTTGCTTTCCATTCCATAAGTGCCTCCTTGCAACAGGAAATCAGTACCATATTTGTACTATGAAGCGCCGTTATGTGAGAAGAAGTGGGGATTGAAGAGTAATCAGCAATCAGTGATCAAGATAGCGTAATTTTCACTGATCACTGATCACTGATCACTTCCTACCGATACCCCGCGTTGAATGCGGCTATCGATCGTACCACCTCGTCGAGTTGCTCCCTTGGGGGCAGGATGGTCGTCCTGAAATGGGCGGTGCCCGGCAACTGGCCGAAGCCGGAACCCGGAACGACGCAGATGCCGGTCTTCTCGAGCAGGTCCATGCACCACTGCGTATCGGTTTTTCCAGCGGGCAATTCGAAGCGGGGGAATGCGTACATAGCGCCGGCCACCTCGTTGCACCTGAAGCCAGGTATCGCGTTGAGCCCGTCCGCCAATGACCTGGCCCTGGCCTTGAGCTCGCCCAGTATGCCTCCGCGCTCGCGGTCGTATTCGGCCCTGCTCGGCCCCCCGACGGGCGGCGGCGAGACGAGGCTGTAGAGCGCGGCCTGCCCGGACAGGTTGGCGCAGAGGCTGACCGACTGCATCTTGAGAATCTGCGCCATCACGTCTTCGGGTACGCCGCGCACTTCCATGTAACCGCCGCGGTGTCCGCACTCGCCCAGGAAACCCTTGCTCGTCGAATGGAAACTGAACAGCGTCACGTTCGTCTCGCCAAGCTCCACCATGGCCTTGGCGAAGGATTCGAAGCTTTCGCCTTCGCGGTAGATATTGTCCTGGTATACTTCGTCCGCCAGGATGGCAAGGCCGTGTTCCTTCGCGAATCCGATGACCATCCTGACATTGTCGGGCTTGAGCACCGAGCCCGTCGGGTTGCCCGGATTGATGACGACGATGGCCTTGACCTTCGTGCCCACGCTCCTGGCCTTGGCAATGGCCTCTTCGAGCATGTCGCGGGACAGCGCCCAGTCGTGTTCCTCGTCCAGGTAGTAGTCGACTTGCCTGCCCTGGTACATGGTGATGGTCGCCGAGTACAGCGGGTACTGGGGTATCGGTACCATGATGCCGTCTTCAGGCCCGGCGATAAGGAGGCGTAGGGCCGCCTGGACGCCCTTCGAGGCTCCGTCGGTCAGGAAGAGGTGGTCGGCGTCGCAGGCGATGCCGTCGCGGCGCGTGATGAATGCGGCTACCGCGTCACGCACGACTTTCAGGCCCTTGCTCTCGGAGTATGCGCCGAGGCCGTGTTTCGACCCGGTAAGGATGGCGTTGGCAGCTTCGATGACGTCTTCCCTGAACACGCCCGGAGCCTGCATGGACAGGCCGGGAAGCTCGCATAGCGCCAGCAGGTTCCTCGTCCACGACAGCGGTTTCTGCCCGAGAGCCTGGGGGTTCCCGATGTTGCAGTAGATGACGCGACGACCGGAGCGCTCCAGTTCCTGGGCCCGGGCCACGATGGGCCCGCGTACGGCGTATTCCGTCTCCAAAACCGCCTTGCCGATGTCGCTCATTGCTACTGACATGGTCCCTCCTTGAAGTATGGTCGATTCTACCATCGTCGGTCGGCCGCGCCAAGCCTGTCGCGGAAGATTATAGTCGTTCCGGGTCTCGACCCCGGCAGCCACTCGGGAGTATCATGGAGAGGTGAACGAATTGTACGATACGGCCGCCCGTCCGGAACGGGCCTATCTAGTCGGCATCAGGGACGACAAGGTCAGGGTGGAGGAGGCGGAGAGCCTCCTTCATGAACTGGTGGGTCTCGCGTCGACGCTGGGCATCGAAACGGCCGGCTCGATGATGGTGCAGCTCCGCACCAGGAGCCCGGCGACCCTCATTGGCTCGGGCAAGGTCGAAGAAATAATCGCCGCCGCCAAGGCCGAAGGCGCCGGTTCGATAATCTTCGACAGGACCCTGAGCCCGGTTCACCAGCGGAACTGGGAGAAACTGTCGGGTATGGCGGTTTACGACCGCTCGGAATTGATAATAGACATTTTTGCCAGCCGGGCGCGCAGCCGGGAGGCGACGCTCCAGGTGGAGCTCGCCAGGCTCAAGTACTCGCTGCCCAGGCTTGCGCATTCCTATGGCGAGCTTCATCGCCAACGGGGCGGCAGTTTCGGAACCAAGGGCGCCGGCGAGCAGAAGATCGAACTCGACAGGCGGCAGATAGCCAGGAAGATCGAGGACATAGAGGACGAACTTGAAATCGTGCGCCGTTCGAGGGCAACGCAACGGAAACGGCGGGAACGGCTGGCTATCAAGCGGGCGGC
>PGXR01000200.1 GCA_002839245.1 Spirochaetae bacterium HGW-Spirochaetae-7
CAAGCGGCTTGCCTCCCTTGAACATCTCGCCCGAGGATTTCTTCCGGAGTCCCAGTATCGTCTCCGCCAGCTCCGTCCTCCCGGCGCCGACGAGGCCCGCCAGACCGAGTATCTCGCCCTTGCGCAGCTCGAACGAGATGTTCTCGAGGACGCCGGGCACCTTCAAGCTCCGGACCTCGAAGACGACCTCGTCGCCTGGCTCGTTCTTGGGCGGGAATATCGAGCCGAGCTCCCTGCCGACCATCTTCTGCGCCATCTCGAGGGCGGTTATCTCCGAGGTCGGCCCGTCGTGCACGACGGCTCCGTCGCGGAGGACAAGCACGCGGTCGCACAGATGCTTGACTTCCTTGAGCTTGTGGGAAATGTAGATGACGGTCATGCCTGATTTCCGCAGCTCGGCGACCAGGGCGAACAGGATCTCGATCTCGTACTTGGTGAGCATCGTGGTCGGCTCGTCCATGATCAGGATGCGGGACTCGAAGGCGAGCGCCTTGCATATCTCGACCATCTGCTTCTCGGCCGAGCTCATCATCTCGACCGGAGCCTCGGGGTCAAGCGAAACGCCGAGCCGCGACAGCAGTTCCCGGGTCCTGGCCTTCATCGCCGCCTTGTCCAGAAGTCCCGCCTTCGTCAGCAGCTCCGATCCCAGGAACACGTTGTTGTAGACAGGGAGGTCGCGTATCAGGTTGAATTCCTGGGGCACGAGGCTGATGCCGAGGCGGCGGGCGCCTATCGAGTCGGAAATGCGCACCGGCTTGCCGTCGACAAACACCTTCCCCGAGCTCGGCTGGTATATGCCGCTGACGATCTTCATCAGGGTACTCTTGCCCGCGCCGTTCTCCCCGATGATGCCGAGGATCTCGCCTGACCTGACCTCGAGATTTATGTCCTTGAGCACCGCTACGCCGCCGAAATCCTTGGAGAGGTCCTCGGTCCTGAGTATCGCTTCGCCCATCGGCATCACCTTTCCATCACCTTTCCATCGCCGCGTCGAAGGCGCGGTCGGACGTATCGAAATCGATACGGCGCACGTACTCGAGGGACTCGCTCGCCCCTCTTTCCCGGTGCATGCCGGCATCTTCCCACTCGACAGACAGCGGCCCGGCATAGCCGGCGACGTTCAGTTCCCGGATGATGGCGTCGAAATCGACATCTCCACGGCCTATCGAGACGAAGTTCCACCCCCTGCGCAGGTCCCCGAACGGCAGATGGGAACCGAGAATGCCGGCGCGACCGTCAGGCCGGACGGCAACGTCCTTCATGTGCACGTGATAGATCCTGTCGGCGAAGTCGCGGATGAACAAGTCCGGCTTGACTCCCTGCCACAACAGATGCGAAGGGTCGAAATTGAAACCGAGCGTCGGCCTGTAGTCGAAGGCCTCGAGGAGACGCTTGGCGGTGTAGTAGTCGAAGGCGATTTCCGCGGGGTGGACCTCCAGGGCAAAGCGGACGCCGCAGGCATCGAACTCGTCGAAGATGGGGCTCCAGCGCCTGACTATCTCGGCATAGCCCTTCGCCACCAGGTCCTCGCCGGTCTGGGGGAAGGAGTACCAGTATCCCCATATCGGAGAACCCATGAAGCAGGTGACCACCCGGCAGCCCATATTCTTGGCTGCCCGGGCCGTAAGCTTCATTTCCTCCGTCGCCCAGGCGACGATGGCCTCGGGATTGCCCTTGACGGATGGCGGCGCGAAATTATCAAGCCGCGGATCCCAACGATCGCCTATGCATTGCCCCGCCAGATGGGCGGACAGTGCCCAGCAGCCAAGCCCGTTGCCCTCGAGGATGCGCTTGCGGTCCGCTATGTAGGCCTGGTCAGTAGCGGCGGCCCTGACGTCCATGTGGTCTCCCCAGCAGGCGATCTCGACGCCGTCGAAACCCATGGAGCCAGCCTTGGCGCAGAACTCCCCGAAAGGAAGGTCGGCCCATTGGCCGGAAACGAGGGTGATCGGTCTGGACATCCGTACCTCCTCACGCGGTAAAATCGATGACTCCCTTGATGTAGCCGCCGGTCCTGTCCAGGCTCGCCTCGTAGACTTCCCCGGCTCTCTCGAAAGGCGCCACGTGGGTCACTAGTCCTTCGTTAGTAACGGCGCCGGCTTCCATCAGCGCGATGCTCGCGGGGAACAGGGAGTCGAAAGCCGGGTTCATCTGGGGCTGGACGTTGAGGATCCGCCAGCCGCGTGTATGCCACGCGTTCAGGTCGAAATCCTGGTGATGGTGGTGCCAAGCGAAATTCTCGATGATCGCGAACGGTTTGGCAAGAGCGAAAGCCAGTTCAAGCGAAGCCTGGCTGCCCGCGGTCTCGATGACGACGTCGAAGGAACGCCCGAGGGCGCCGAGTTCCCCGGGCCGCGGCGCGACGAAGTCCCATCCACCCATGCCGGCTGATAAACCGCGGGCCAGGTCGAGACGGCGTGCATCGGGCTCGAAAACCGTGACGCAACCCGCAAGCGTCCTTCGGAGCAACTGGGTCATCAGAAGGCCCATGTAGCCGGCGCCGACCAACGCGACGGAACAGCCCGGAGTTATCCCGGCGTACATGATGCCGTTGACGACGCAGGCGACTGGCTCGACTAACCAGCGGGTATGCGCTATGGCCTGATTCTCCGGAATGACGGACACCTTGGAGCGCGGGCGCACGGCATGGCGCGCCATCAGGCCTCCGCCGCGCTCATCGATGGGAAGTTCGTGGCAGACGACTCGCTGTCCCTTGTGCAGATCCTGGACCAGGCTTCCGGCCGAAACGACGCGGCCGACGCCTTCATGGCCGGCCCGGAACGGGTAGGCATGGAATTCACCGAAGCGCCCGGCATAGGAAAGGGTATCCCATCCGCAGACTCCGCAGGCTTCTATTTCCACCAGGATCTCGTTGGCTTCGATGTCCGGAAGATCCACGCTCCTCCGCTCCATCTTTCGCTCTCCGAGGTACCACAACGCTTCGGTTTTCATGCTGGTCTCCGGCGGAATGTTACGGCCACTTATCCGGCTTGTCAACCAATTTTGTTCGCCGTACGAACTTTCCGGTATTTTCCAAGCATTTTTTTCGTTGACAACCGAACATCAGGGAAGAATACTATAGGCAATTTTCCGGGGCGGAACGGCACGCGTTCCGCGGGAGCCACTCTTGACTGATATCGTCGCCAGCGTGAATAGTGTCTCGGCACCTGAAGGCGCCAGACAGAGGAACGGCATGCATACGATGGGATCTTCGGACGGTGACGACTCAACCAACGTCAGTACGACGGCCGGCAAGATATTCAAGATTATCAGGGACCACGGCCCCCTGTACGCAAACGATATCGTCAAGAGGACGGGCCTGGCCAAGTCGACAGTCTCGGAATACCTGGAACGGCTGCTCTCGGTCGGACTGCTCAGGGACGAGATCCCGGAAGGCAGCAAGCGGCGCAGGCTCAAGGTCGCCGAATCGGCGGGCTACGTCGTCGGTGTCGCCCTCGGGCAGACGCGCCTCAACGTCGCGCTATGCGACCTGGAAGCCGAGATCATCGACTCGGTGGGCGGTCCCGTTGACCTGGTCCGCGAAACTCCTGACAGGATACTGGCCAGAGCCGTCGATTTCGCAAGGGAACTCGAGGAACGGGCCGGGCTCGGACCGTCGGCGCTGTTCGGGCTGGGCTTCAGCCTGCCGAGTCCCGTCGACTACGCCCAGGGTTTCCCGGTCAACCCGCCTGTCATGCCCGGCTGGGACCATTTCCCCGTGGCTTCCTACCTTGCCCAGGAATTCACCTGCCCTGTCTTCGTCGACAACGACGTAAACGTCATGGCGCTCGCGGAACGCGACAAGGGAGCCGCGTCCACCCCCGCCTACCGAAAGGCAAGCTTCATGCTCGTCAAGGCTGGAAGCGGCATCGGGGCGGGTATCGTCATCGACGGTGAAATCTATCGCGGCGCCAAGGGCGCCGCGGGGGATATCGGGCATATCGGCATCGACGGGGACGAGACACTGTGCCGCTGCGGCAACCGCGGCTGCCTTGAGGCAGTCGCGGGAGGTCGGGCGCTCGCAGCAGCCGCGGAGGCCGCCGCCGCCTCGGGTCGGAGCCCCTTCCTCGCCGAGGTACTGGGCCGCGGTAACGCGGTGGACATGGAAACGCTCGCCCGGGGCGCTGCTTCGGGCGACGAAACATGCATCCAGCTGATATGCTTGGCCGGTTCCCAGATCGGCAACGTGATGGCCAAGCTGGTGAATTTCTTCAACCCGCCGCTCATCGTCATATCCGGAAGCCTAGTCAAGCTGGGCGAGCGGTTCCTCGCCTCCATCCGCGAATCGATCTACCACCGTTCCACTCCCCTGGCGACCGCCGATCTAGTCGTCAAGAAATCGGCTCTCCTTGAAAGGGGCGCCACCATGGGCGCCGCTATTCTCGTCCTTGACGAAGTCTTCTCCCACAGGAACGTCGGCAAGCTGATGAGGAGGTCCCCCGGCTGACAAGAACCGCGCGATCTCCGTCCACGCGCTGGCCAGCACGATTCCGGGCCAATTCCAAAATACGCCCGCGTTTTAATATAAATTCATTTTGTAAAGTTTTCATTGTGTTTCTATAAATAAGGACGCATAATGACTATGTTCAAATAAATAAATAAATCCGCTTTCCGCCTTGGAGATGTACATGCCTGCCGATCCTGTCAGGAGACTGTTGCTGGTCGAGGACGATAGTATCACCGCGCTATTGGAACGGGAAATCCTCGAACGGAGAGGCTACAACGTATCCGTCGCCACTTCGGGCGAGGAAGCCATACGCATCTCGGGAGAATCATCGTCCATCGACCTGGTGATCATGGACATTGACCTGGGTGCGGGCATGGACGGCATAGACGCCGCGAGCGCCATGCTGGCAAGGAAACACGTCCCCATCCTGTTCAACTCCTCCCGAACAGAAGACATCGTGCTCCGCCGCGTCGAGCGGCTCGATGCCTACGGGTACGTCATCAAGGATGCAGGCGAGAAGCTCTTCAGCAGAGGTACGGCAAGCGCGGCGCAGGGGGCTGCGAACACGGCCGAGGATCGGGCGAAATCCGATGCGGAGGCTGCGGTGGCGATCGCCACATATGTTCGTTCCCTCAAGCTCGCACCCGACGATTTCGCGGTGGCGTATGACGGGGTGACCGAAACGGTCATCGTAACGGGCACCGGCTCCGATCAGGCGACCAGGGAGCGCATTTTGCTGGCCGCCGGCAATGTGCAGGGGGTGACGAGTGTCGATGATCGCATGACGGTCATCAGGACCGAACCCGAAGCGCGCTTTCATACCGTCGTGCGTGGTGACACG
>PGXR01000201.1 GCA_002839245.1 Spirochaetae bacterium HGW-Spirochaetae-7
GTGCAATCGCCGTCGCCTGTCATCACGATGACCATGAGTTCTGGCCTTGACAGCTTTATGCCCGTGGCAAAGGCCAGGGCGCGGCCATGGGCGGTATGAAGCGTGTCGAAATCGAGATATCCAGGCGCTCGGCTGGAACAGCCGATACCCGAGACGACGACGACGTTGTTCTTGTCGATGCCCAGCCTGGCGAGGGTGCGAGTCAGGGCCCCCGTGACGGTGCCGTGGCCGCAACCGGGGCACCAGATATGGGGAAGCCTGTTCTGCCTGAAGTAATCGAGGCTGGCGCTCATTTGGAGCCTCCCATGATGGCCGAGAGAATCTCTTCCGGCCGGAATAGCTCGCAATTGACCTTGCCGAGCCTTTCGACGGGAGCCTTGCCCGCTACGACGCGCTCAACCTCCAGTACAAGCTGGCCCAGGTTCATCTCCGGTACGATGATGCGCTTTGCCCTCGATGCCAGGTCCCGCAAGACCTCCTCGGGGAACGGCCAGATAGTCTTGGGCCTGAACAAGCCGGCCTTTATTCCCTTGGCCCTGGCCTGTATGACGGCCGAAGTTGCTGTCATGGCCGACGAGCCGAATGCCACCACAAGCACTTCACAGTCTTCGGTGCTCACCGTGGCGTAGTCCCGAAGCTGCGGCTCGGCCTTCTCCACCTTGCGCATCAGCCGCATGATAAGCGATCCGGCGATATCGCCCTTGTTGGTCGGAAAGCCGGTCTCGTCGTGCGACAGGCCGGTGACGTGCCAGCGATATCCCTTGCCGAACGGGGCCATCAGCGGCACGCCGCCGTCCTGGTCGGCCTTGTAGGGAAGGTAACCTGCCGGGCTGGCAGGGGTCTTGCGATTGACGACCTTGATTGACTTTGAATCGGGCAATACGACTTTCTCGCGCATGTGGCCGATGACCTCGTCCGACAGCACGATCACGGGCACTCGGTATTCCTCGGCGATATTGAAGGCCTTGACCGTGAGTTCGAAGCATTCCTTGACGTTTCCCGGGGCGAGTACGACGACAGGATGGTCGCCGTGCGTACCCCAGCGCGCCTGCATCACGTCGCCCTGTGCCAGCGACGTAGGCATGCCGGTTGAGGGTCCGACCCTCTGTACGTTGATTATCACGATCGGGACCTCGGCTATCGACGAGTAACCGAGAAGTTCCTGCATAAGCGAGAATCCGGGTCCGCTCGTCGCGGTCATCGCCTTGCGGCCGGTCAGCGACGCGCCGATGATCGCCGCTATCGAGCCGATTTCGTCTTCCATCTGGATGAACTTGCCGCCAACCTTGGGTAGTTCCTCGGAACATAGTTCCGCGATCTCGGTGGACGGCGTGATTGGGTAACCGGCAAAGAAGTTGAGGCCAGCGGTGAGCGCGCCGAGCGTACAAGCCTCGTTGCCCTGCATCAATTTTGCGTCAGGCATGGTGGGCCTCCGGGGGAATCGAATAGTCCGTCATCGAAGCATCATTCCCGACATGCTTTTCAAGTCCCGTTTCCTTTATTTCTATTGCGTAATCGGGACACCGCAGCTCGCAGAGCCGGCAGCCGATACACTGCTCGGGCCGCTCGGCAAAGACTTTGCCGTCATGGAGCGCCAGCACGTGTTTCGGGCAAAAGGACACGCAAACATTGCAGCCCTTGCACCATCGCTCGCGAATGACATGTTCGAAGGTTCGTTTCGTTTGTTCGCTCATAGCCTACTCTCATATGATGATATGCCGCCAAGGGCCGATGGGGTTGATGACAGAAAGGTCCCGACCGGGATTATTTTCGGTCCGAACGATGTTCGCATTGAACAGACACCATACCCCGGACCTGCAAATGTGTCAAAGATTATCGATACCGAGCCTGCGCCCGCACTTTCGCCGTTCAAAGTGGCTCCTTCATCGAAGAACAATTCTCGCTCGTCTTATCAATTCCATCTGGTGGTATATGAATAATGGTTTTCCGATTTCTTAGAATAAACGCTGCACCATCAAATTGTCAAGTGCGACAATGCAGCTCTGCTCCGGTCTGGGAAAATCACCATAAGTAAGAGCATTATTAATTATGATATATGCATTTAATAACACAGTCGCCGAGTTGTCAAAACCAAGGCGACGCATAGGGATCGGCCGTTTCGGCAGCCTTGACAGAATTGGCTAGATGCAGTATTCCCATTACATGAGATACTATTCCATTGTACAGAATTATCACTCGCTCCAAAACATGAAAGGCGCAGCATGACCGCCAAGGACAATCCTGTCCGGGCCATAGAAAGGGCCCTGGACATACTCGACTGCTTCGAGCCTGGCCGACTCGAGCTTTCGCTGACCGACATCGCCAACAGGATAGGGTTGGCCATGAGCACGACTTCGCGGATCGTCGCTACGCTCGAGAAGAGATGCTACCTCGCCCGCAACATCGACAGCCAGCGCTATTCCCTGGGGCCGAGGATTGCCCAGATCGGCGCGCTGGGGCTCTCCAACATGGAACTGCGCAAGGTAGCGTTGCCGTTCATGCGCGACCTGAATGCCCTGTACAACGAAGGAGTGAGCCTCTATGTCATCCGCGACGACCAGAGGATATGCGTGGAGCGCGTGGAAAGCACCCTGCCGCTCAGGCGGGTGATCAACGTCGGAGACAGGCATCCGTTGACGCGCGGTGCAGCCGGGCGCGTCCTCCTCGCCTACCTGCCCAGGGAACGCAGGGATGCGCTGCTTGTAAATGATCCATTTACCACTGAAGAAGCCTTGGAGGAACTGCGCCATGGGGGTTATACGGTCAGTCTTGGCGAGCGTGAAGAGGGAGTCAGCTCCATCGCAGCCCCTATCCAGGACGCCAGCTGCGAGGTCGTGGCCGCACTGTCGATGTCCGGGCCTTCGGTTCGTTTCGAGGGATCGGGCTTTTCTGACAAGATAGCAAAGGTCAAGAAGGCGGCAGAACTCATATCCAAGGCACTCGGAAGGTAAACTCACCCGAAATCGGCTTGGCTAAGCTGGACGTTTATTTTATACTGAGCGTTGTGGCCACCGTTGTTGCTTCGTGGCTATCCTGGTTTTTCCTGCATGGAGTTTGAAATGTCCAAGCGCCTCCTGATCCGCGACCTGACCCTCCGAGATGGCCAGCAATCCCAGTTTGCCACTAGAATGACGCAGGCCCAGGTGGACCGCGTGCTTCCCTATTACAGGAAGGCCCACTTCTACGCGATGGAGGTATGGGGAGGCGCGGTGCCCGATTCTGTCATGCGCTACCTGAATGAAAGTCCATGGACGAGGCTTGAAAGCATCCGTGACGGCATTGCCGGATCCTCGAAGCTGACGGCGTTGTCGAGAGGGCGCAACCTCTTCGGCTACACTCCCTACCCCGATTCAGTCATCGAAGGCTTTTGCAGGAATTCGGTAAAATCCGGCATCGACATAATGCGCGTCTTCGACGCGCTCAACGACATAGACAACATGACGAGCACCATACGCTTCGTCAAGGAAAGCGGTGGCACCACCGACTGCGCGGTATGCTATACGGTCGACCCGAAATTCACCTTCGGTGACCGCGCCAAGGCGTTACTCAAGGGCAAGAAAGTACCGGGGATGCTTTTCGGCATCAAGTATTTCGTCAGGAAGGCCAAGGAACTCGCGGCGGCCGGCGCCGACATGATCACGATCAAGGACATGGCTGGTCTCATCGATCCGGCCAGGAGCGCCGAGCTCATAAAGGCTCTCAAATCCGAGGTAGGCATCCCCATCGACCTGCACACACACTGCACGCCAGGCTTCGGAACCGCGAGCATACTGATGGCGATGGTTGGCGGCGTCGACATCGTCGATACCGCCATTATGAACTTCTCGGGCGGACCCGCGGCGCCCGCTTTCGAGATCATCCAGATGTTCGCGGACAGGCTGGGAATCGATACCGGCGTCGACAAAACCGCGGTCGGAGAGATAAACCGTGAACTTCGCGGCATTCGCGCGGAACTCGCCAAATTCGACCAGTACAAGCGACTGCCCCCCGAGATCGACCTGGCCGATTACCAGCCCTCCCCGGAGCTGCGCTCGCTGTTCGACGGCTCGGTCGAGGCGGCCGTCGCGGGCAAGACGGACGAGGCGCTCCGGCTGTGCCAGGCCATAGAAGCCGCCTTCAACTATCCCGAGCCCGATGCCATCGTCAAGCGAGCGCAGATTCCCGGCGGCATGTACACGAACATGATGGCCCAACTCAAGGAATACAAGCTGGAGCAGCACCTCGACGAAGTGCTCGACATAGTTCCGCAGGTGCGGCTTGATGCCGGCGTACCGCCTCTCGTCACGCCGACCAGCCAGATAGTCGGTGTCCAGGCCGTCAACTGCATCGTCGACAAGACCCAGGGAAAACCGTTCTATACCAACGTATCCAAGAACTTCATAGAGCTGGTCAAGGGCTCCTACGGTCACACGCCCTTCCCCATCGACCCGGCTTTCCGCGAGAAGATCGCGGGCGTCCGCGACGAGACTCCCTATGACACGAGCAAATACAAGAAACAGGACAATCCGGAGCTGGCGGATTGCGGGGGACAGCGGCTCGCCAATAACGAGAAAGAGGAGCTCCTCCTCGAGCTCTTCCCGAGCGTAGCCGACAAATTCCTGCATGGTTGCCGCAAGGCGGAATGGGAAGCGATGGAGACCATCCGCATAGCCAACCTGCCCCCCGAGCCGGAGGAAACGCCGCTCCGCTACCCTGCCCATTTCTGGGAAGAGGAGCTGATGCTGGCGATCGAAGGCTGACCTATAGAAGTCAGCGTCCCAATTTCTTCCTGACGGTCTTGTGCCAGAAAAGCCTGGCCCGCTCTACAGTCCTGAAGGCGGCGTACGTCGCCGGCTTCAGGACATAATCCCAGGCTCCGGCATAGTGGCGGATCTCGCCGCCGAAGCCCGTCTTGAAGCGGTACAGTCCGGACATCGCGTGCGCCTGGTCCTCGGCGGGGGGAATGCCGTAAAAATCGTAGCTGGAGCATCCAGCCTCGCGGGCGGCACGGATCGCCGCCCATTGCAGAGCATAGGCGGGCATCAGGTTGCGGTGCTCGTCGCTCGAGGCGCCGTATAGATAGGTCGCTTCAGACCCGTAATAGACGGTGATTATCGCGGCAAGCGCCCTGCCCTCATGCCTGGCTACCCATAGCCTGATGTCCGGGCGAGGCTCGGCCGCGTTTGCTGGCGCCAACCCGAACAGCCTCTCGTAGTAGGATCGGGGATGTATCGTGATACGGTCGCGTGAGGCCGTCGTGCGGTACAGTTCGTAGAAATCGCCCAGTGAGTCCATGCCCTCGGATGTC
>PGXR01000202.1 GCA_002839245.1 Spirochaetae bacterium HGW-Spirochaetae-7
CGCCTGGCCCGATGCCCTGTCAACGGAAAAGCGGGCGGACCTTGCCGAAGCCGCGCTCTCCGTCGGCGTCTCGTACCAGAGCAGCGTTCCGGCCGATCAGGCATTCATCGTCGCGCTGCGAACCTCCGCGGCGAGGGAGCTGACGACCAGGGCCTGGCAGAAGGCGTCGCCCCTGGCGATAAAGCATTTCTATGATTTCCAGCTGCAATACAACCGGGGGCAGGTATCCAAGTCCGACTTTCTCGAGGCGATCGCCCTGGTCGGGGCGATGGGGACGACGGAGGCGGCGCAGGCGCTGGCTTTGTACCTGCAGCTCATCAATACCGAAACCGAGCAGGGCAAGTCCTTCGACGAGCAGATCGCGCTCGCCGTGGTCACCAACCTGGGCAGGCTGGGCGACAAGACGGCCTTCGACTATCTCCTGTACATCGGCTACCTGCAGTACCCCGAGTCGGTCAAGAAGGCCGCGAGGGACGCGCTCCAGAAGCTTCGCTGGTAATCATCGCCGGTATGCTTCGCCGCTGTCGAACGCGGCGGTGCGTGGAGCCGCGTACCGAGTTCCGTGGCTACTTCATTGCGGCCGCCGGTACCGCTGGCGGTGCCATTTTCCGCCAGCGCAGCCTTCGCGGTCTACCTGCCCCCCGGAGCCTCTTCGCGCCTCATGGCGATCATCCTGTCGGCGGCCTTCGCCGTGGCGGCGGTCGCAGTCGTCTTCCACGGTCACTCGATAAGACACCGTCATTCGGCCGCCTGCCGCCGTGCGCCGAGCATCCTGTCGGCGGCGGCGCTTGGCCTCTGCTTCGGCTGCATGGCCCATGCCCGCGTCGAGGCCTTCTCCTGGCGCTCCAGCCTGGGCTTCTTGCCTGGGCGCTGGCGGATTGCCGCAATCGAAGGTACGCCGGTTTCTGACCCGAGGCTAACGGCGAACGGCCTGGTGGGCTATGAAATCGAACTCTCGGCAGTCCGCTCCTCCGACGGGGTCAGGGTCACGGCGGCCGGTCGCCTGGCAGTGTACGCGCGTCGTACCGGCAAGCGCGGAACCGGCGGGAATGCTTTCGAGCCACTGCGCGGCCAGCTGGTCCTGGTCGCCTTGCGTGGCGAGCTTCTGCCGCCGAGGAAAGGCGGTGGCGCCTGGCCCGATGCCCTGGCGCCTCGAACCGTTTTCGTCGATGCCGACGACATCAGCCCGCTCGGACCGCCGCAGGCACTCGAGTCGGCCCGGGTCGCTGCGCGCCGGAGCGTTCTCGGCGCGTTATCCGGGGCGGCGGGCAGGGCAGGACCGCTCCTCGAAGCCTTGGTCGTCGGAGTCCGCGACGACCTGGACGCGGAGCTCGCGGAAGACTTCAGGAAGGCCGGCTGTTCCCATATCCTGGCTCTCTCGGGCCAGCACGTCGGCATACTCGCGGCGTTCGTCTCGTTGCTGCTGGCCTTCGCCGTCGGCCCGTACCGGGCGCGGGCGCTTGCCTGCGTCCTGGCCGGCCTGTACCTGTACGTCGTCGGGCCATTGCCGTCGGTAGCGCGCGCCGTGACGATGTTCTGGATATCGAGCGCCGCCAGGGCCGCCGACAGGCCCCAGCAGCCGCTGGCAGTCCTGTCGATAGCCTTCGCCGTCGCGTTGGCCCTGCAGCCACAAGGCGCGCACGCGCTGTCGTTCAAGCTGTCGTACCTCGCCGTCGCGGGCATTGCCGTCTACGGGCCAGTCTACGAATTCGGCCTTCGCCGCTGGCTCCCGCCGCCGCTGTCGGGAGCCGTCGCTACGGGACTGGCCGCCCTGGCGGCCACCGCCGGCTTGTCGATAGCCGTCTTCGGCAGGCTCAACCCCTTCTCCCCGCTATCAAGCGCGGTGGCCGGCATCCTCGTGACGGCGCTGATGTGGAGCGGCATCGCCGGCGCTGCCATAGCCGCCGCCCTGCCGTTCGCCGCTCCTGTGACGGCCTTCATCACAAGCCTGCCTTACGATGCGCTGGCCCTCGTCATGGCCATCGCCGCACGGCTACCGTCGATGGAAACGGATTCAGGCCGCGTCGGAATGGGCCTCGTCGTTGCCCTCGGAGCCGCCTTCGTGTATGCTGTGCCCCATGTCGCCTTCATCGCCGGTTCACGGCGCGCCGGATCCCGGCACGGTTCCCCTGCCGGTCAACTACGATTCCCCCACCGAGCTCTCCGTCATGCTCGATGGCCTTGGCCTGGGCATGCGGAAAAAATACGGCCAGAACTTCCTCATCAGCGGCAACTCGCGTCGCCGCATCGCCGCCCTTTTCGGTGTCGAGCCGGGCACGAGGGCGTGGGAGATAGGGCCGGGCGCGGGATCGATGACCCGTGAGGCGCTCGTCGCGGGCCTGACCGTATCGGCGTTCGAGATCGACAAGGGCTTCGCCGAATTCATCCGTTCGTCATACGGCGCGACGCCTGGCTTCGAGCTGTACGAAGGAGACTTCGTCAGGACCTGGCCTGATGCGCTCGCCGCTTCAGGCAAGCCCGGCCTGGCGTTCGGGAACCTGCCGTACAACGCCGCCGGAGCCATCATCGTTTCGCTGATAGAGGGAGGCGTCAGGCCGGCGCGCATGGTTTTCACCGTCCAGAAGGAGGCGGCCCAGCGCATGTGCGCGTCCCCCGGGACCAAGAACTATGCCGCCTTCACCGTGCTGTGCCGGTCGGCTTACACCGTCAAGACCGCCTTCGACCTTTCGCCGGGCTGCTTCTGGCCCCAACCCCGCGTCATTTCCTCGGTCGTCGTCATGGAGTCGCGAGGCGACGCCGTGCCGTTCGCCGGCGAAAAGGCCTTTACCGGCTTCACGCGCGCCTGCTTCTCCTCCAGGCGCAAGACGCTCCGCAACAACCTCAAGGCCGCCGGCTTCTCCGAGGACGTGCTGGCCGCAGCCTGCGGCTCGGTCGGGGTATCGCCCGATGCCCGGGCCGAGACTTTGACCCCTGAACTGTTCTCCGCGCTATACGTAGCCATCAAACCCTCCTGAGCTATCCAGGACCCAGGGTCCCATGGAAACGCCTCCCTTGCCAGGCGGTGCGCTTTGACGTATCATCGCCCATCATGACAGATGTTCAACTCAGCGCCGTAGATGAAGACATGATCGATACGATCCTCGCGGCCGACGTCGAATTCGCCGGCACGATGGTCTTCAAGGAACCCCTTATGATCAAGGGCCGCGTCTCGGGATCGATATCCACCGAAAACGACCTGCACATCGACGAGAAGGCAATCGTCGAGGCCGACATCACCGCCCGCAACGTCACCGTCAGGGGCACGCTCAAGGGGAACATCCAGGCTTCGGGCAGGGTGGAGCTGTTCGCCAGCTGCCGTGTTGACGGCGACGTCAGGGCGGCCGAGGTGACGATGGAACCGGGCTGCCGCTTCAACGGCATATGCTCGATGACCGGTCCCGCCAATGCACCCCAAGGCTGAGGCCGTCGCCCTCGCCCTGGCGACTATCCTTGCGCTCTCGCCAGCCTTCGCCCAGAGCAAGCCCGACGCGCTCAAGATGTACAACGAGGGCCGCTGGGACGAAGCCAGGGCGACCTGCCTGGCCGAGCTGGCAGCCGACCCGTCCAACATCGAATCGTACGTCGTTCTCGTCTGGAGCCTGTTGTCGCTCGAGCGCTGGGCCGACGCCGAGTTGTACGGGACCAGGGCGTATGCCACCGTGCGCAAGGATCCGCGCATAGTCGAGTCGCTGGGCGAGGCTGCCTACCACCAAGGCAAGAACGGCAAGGCCCTGGAGCACTTCAGGGACTACGTCAACCTCCTGCCCGACGGGTCGAGGATAGGCACCGTCTATTACCTGATGGGCGAAACGTACCTGCGCGTCGAGGGGTATCAGCATGCCGATATCGCGATGCGCACGGCGTTGCAGTACGAGCCGGGCAACGCCCGCTGGTGGGCCAGGCTCGGCTACGTGCGCGAACGGGCTTCAGACTGGAGCTTCGCCATGGAAGCCTATGAAGCGGCCCTGGCCATCAATCCGGGACTGACCGACGCCATCCTCGGCAAGGAACGCCTGGGCCCCCGCGTCAGAAGGTAGGCGGTCGCCATGACGTTGCGCGCCTCGTTCCGCACCTTCGGCTGCAAGCTCAACCAGGCCGAGACCGAGTCCATAGCCGACAGCTTCGCCGCCGCGGGCGCCGCCGTGGTCCGGGCCGGCGAAAGTGCGGACGTAGTCGTTTTCAATACCTGCACCGTCACGAGCAAGGCCGAGCAGAAGGCCCGCCGCGAAATGCGCCTGGCCCTCAGGCTCAATCCCGAGGCGGTCGCGCTGGTCACCGGCTGCTACGCCGAGCTCGAACCGGACGCGCTCGCCGCCGTAGCGCCCCGCACCGTCGTCATTCCCGGCTCGCACAAGGACGCCTTGCGCGGCATGGCGGCCGGCCTTGTTTCCGCCCGCCTGGCGGGCCTGGACCTCCTGTCCGAGGCCCGACACCTGGCCTCGCTGGCAGCCGGCAAGTCTCCCGACCCCTTCGCCTTCGTACCTGGAGACGCGCGCTTCCACTCCCGGGTACAGCTCAAGGTACAGGACGGCTGCGACAAGCGCTGCAGTTATTGCCGCGTCTGCCTGGCGCGCGGCCATTCAGTCAGCCTCGCGCCCGGCGAAGCGCTCGCACGAGCGGCCGCCCTCGAATCCTCCGGCATCCGCGAGGTCGTCCTCACCGGCGTCAACCTTTCCCAGTACCGCTCGGGCGGCCGCGGCTTTCCCGGCCTCCTCGAGCTCCTGGTCGGCGGCACCGAAAGGCTGGCTTTCCGCGTGTCGTCCTGGGAGCCCGACCGGGTCGACGACGCCTTTGTCCGCGCCTTTACCCTGCCCAGGGTCAGGCCACACCTCCACCTGTCGGTGCAGTCGGGCTCCGACCGCGTCCTGGCCGCCATGGGCCGCCCGTATGGCCGTGACGCCGTCCTCCGCGCGGCGAAAGCGGCCCGCGCTGTCCGTGACGATCCTTTCATAGGCGCCGACATCATCCTGGGCTTCCCCGGCGAGAGCGATGACGACTTCCGCGACACGCTGGACCTCCTGGAGCGCCTGGAGCCGGCCTGGGTCCATGCCTTTACCTTCAGCCCGCGGCCGGGCACTCCCGCCTTCGACATGAAACCGCGGGTTCCCGAGCGCGTGGCGGTCGAGCGGGCCGCCATTGTGCAGGCCATCGCCGAGCGCGGCAGGACGGCTTTCGCCTCCAGCCGCCTCGGGCGGGTGCTCGAGGCCGTCATCGAAGACCATGGCGAGGCGGGGGTGCTCGATAGTCTCCGTGGCCGACAGCCGGCCTTCCGAAGGCAGTCCGGATCTGATGGCTGACTATATTTCACTTATTTGATTTATTGGATATATTGCTTCAAATTGCCCTTGTTTTACCTGACGCTTGTGCTACACTTAAAAGATCGTGCCGTCCCCCGATGACGGCGAGGAGGTCTACGATGAAACGGACGGTTACGCTCGTCCTGGCAGTGGCCCTGGCCCTGTCCATGACGGGTTGCGAGGCTCTCGACGCGATATTGAACGTGAACCTCTTCAGCTCGATGGCCGCCGTCAAGGCAGCCGACATCGAAGGCGCCGACGCGGGAACCCTCCTTGAACTGTCAGCCAGTCCGTCGTTCTACGCGGCGTTGTCAGGAAGCCCGTCTACCAAGACCTCGGCCCTGGCCACGATAGACGGAGCGCTCGGCGGCAGTCTCCCTCCCGCGACCGAGCAGGAACTCCTGGCCCTGGCCGCCGAGATAGAGCTCAGGACGACGCCAGCCTGGGATTTGGTCAACAACATCGGGAGCTTGTTGAGCAAACTAATCAGTGGTGAGCCCATTGATGAAGCCAACCTGGAAAATGTGATCCGCGGGATCCTGCCGGACTCGGTACTTGGGGCAGGCGGCGTGATAAATGAAACTGCCTTTCTCTCTATGATAGCCGGACTCGAATTGGCGTACCTCCGCTATGACGACTTGGGTAATGCGATTGGTACAGGTGGCTATGCAGACGGCTCGGACGTTATCGCCGGCGACATAGCCCAGAGCGCGATAGTAGCGGCGATGGTTGCTACGATTGCGCGTCCAGTTTCATATGGTGGAACTCAAACTACAGGCGCCTACCTGTATGCTTTGTTGCTGGGTACTGCGGACCCGCCGGACACTTTCGATTTCGATGCTATGACTTCCGTCCCTTCGCTGGCCAACATCCTTTCCGCCGCCGGCATATCTTTTTCTTGAGGAGGACGCCATGAAACGCACACTTTTGGTAATGACGGCCTTCCTTCTCGCGGCGGCTTCGTTGTCTGCGCAGGCCAGGCTGGACGCGATGGCGCCCAAGGATGCCAGGACCATGGCGATGGGCGGCGCCTTCGTCGCCATGAGCGAAGGCTACCAGAGCCTCTACGGCAACCCGGCTACCTTCGCCGATACGAGCGTGGAGTTCACCGCCGTCTCGTTCACCCCCTGGGTCTACGTACGGCCGACGACCGACAACATCGCCACCTTCCGGAGCGTCGCGGACAGCATGTCCTCAGGCGGCGCCGACCCGACCGACATCATTGACCCGGTCTCCGCCCTGATAGTCGACAACGGCTTCGGCGGCGGCATGTCCGCGGGGATAGGCTGGGTGGGCAAGGGGCTGGGCCTCGGCCTCGTCGGCTCGGGAGAGGCCTACGTCCGGGGCAACACCCTGCTTGGCGCAATCGGGACGATGGACGGCCAGGTCTCCGGCATCGTCGGCGTCGGCGTGCCGTTGCAGATAGGCAAGCTTCGCTTTCAGGTCGGAGGGGACGTCAGGCCCTACGTCAGGATGACCGGCGCCATAGACGGCGGCGACCTGATAGGCATCATGACCGGCACGAAAACCGACGGCGTCACGCCTTTCAGCGCCATGGACCTCCCGGTCGACGTAGGCTTCGGACTGGCCGTCGACCTGGGCGCAAGGATGGACCTGGGTACCATGGTCTCCATCGGCATAGCGGTCAGGGACATATCGACGAAGCAGACCTTCTCGCAGTCGACCCTTGGAGAAGCCTTCGCTGGCGGCGACCTGCCTGCGGGCGCCAATATCGAATATCCCGTCTACCCGAACATAACGCTTGGCGCCAGCCTGAGGCCGATACCGGCCGGGTTCCGCAACGTGGTCGACGTTACCGTAATCGCCGAGATCCAGGACCCCGTCAGGGTGATGCAGGACAAATCGTCGGCCTGGAACCTCTTCCACCTCGGCGTCGAAGCCGATATGCTTGGGGGACTCTTTGCGTTGCGCACCGGGCTCAACAAGGGCTGGATATCCCTGGGCGCAGGCATAGACCTCCTGGTTTTCGAGTTGAACGTGGCGGTTTTTACCGAGGAACTGGGCCTGAGGCCCGGCGACAAGCCAAGAACGGGAATATCACTGGAAGCGGCCATCCGGTTCTGATGAAAACCGGTCGCCGCGCCGATACTAGTAACGACTAAAGGAGCGGCGACCATGAATGAACGGACTTTTCATACCGCGAAGCTTGCCGCGTTGCTCGCCAGCGTGGCCATGTTGTCCTCCTGCCAGCAATTCTTCACGACTTCACTTGCCGCCCTGCTGGCGAGGGATTCGTACAATATTCCTTCGGACATGTCTATCTCCGACGCCACTGAATGGCTTGCTATAGCTAAAAGGGACAACAACGAAAAACTGGCCGCTGCGCTTGTGACACCTCTTCTCGCGTTAGCGACAGCGGCCGATCCGGCGGGCGCGGCCTACGACGAGGCGGCGAGTGCACTAGTTACCGCCGTACTCATTTCATCGGGTGCTAGCCCTGCGATTATCGGAATCTTGAAAGACATCGGCACCCAAAGCTTCGATTCTCTAACGGGCCCTCAGATTGACTCCGCGCTTGGATCTTTGATGGCGATATCACTGAGTACCGAGGAGGCGACGGCGCTTCTTCTGATTGCTGCTAACGGCGCTCCTGATGGTTTAAGCTCGGACGACCTATATGTCGCCGCACTTTCCCTTGCCATAGACGCGTTCGGCGATGCTGGTGTGGCAATAACTTCGTTCGCCGATCTCGCGATATTGCTAGACACGGGGACGAATCCAGCCGCGGTCGACGACGCCTCTATAAACGGTGCGATAGCACTCCTTATCATGGCACAGACGCTCGATGCTGTGGATAGCTCTGATAGCATACTTGGCCAGTTGCTGTCCGGTTTGGCCTTTGAATGACGATGAGCAAAAAACGCGAGGTCCATCAATGAGAAGATTCGTTTCAGTACTTGCCGCCCTGGCCTTGTTTCCCCTTGGCGCCGCGGCCCAGACGAAAATAGCGCCGTTCTCGCTGCCTTCGGCGAGGATGGCGGCGCTCGGCGGGCCCCACGCGGCCGCCGCTTCGGGCCTGGACGCCATATTCGAGAACCCCGCCGGCTTCGTGTCCGAAAAGACCGAGTTCAGCGCTGCGTCGCTCGTCTTAAATCCTTCGGGGCCGATTTTCGACATCGTGGGCATGCTTGTCTCGGGCGGCGACCCGCTCGCCGACCTTACGGCGCTCTTCGACGACAACGGGCGGCTGTACATGCAGACGGACATCCTGGGGCCGCTGGCCTTCGGCTACGCCGGCAAGGGGCTGGGATTCGGCCTGTTCAACCGAACCTTGATGACGCTCGACGCTTCATCGCTTTTGTCCGTCAGGTATGCTGTTTCCGAAGAGTTCCTGCTCGCAGGCGGTTACGCCTATCGCTTCACCCCTGAGCGACAGGCAGACACTCGACGTTGGCGTAATGCCCAAGGGCTTCATCCGGTCCACGGTGGAGGACAACAAATCACTCTCCGAGGTAGTCGACCTTGCTTCCGACCCGACGGCCCTGCTCGCCAGTCCCTTCACGATGACGTCGGGCATAGGCTTGGACCTTGGCGCCACCTGGTCATTTGACGGCATGCTGTCCGTGGGTCTCGTAGCCCGCGACGCTTATTCACCGGCGATGGTTACGACCTATGCGGATTTCAGCGCTTTCTCGGGCAGCCCGGGTTCGGGTACCTCGGCGTACGCCGTCGTTCCCGCCGACCTGTCCATCGGGGTTGCCTACAAGCCGTCGTTCGCACTGCTCGACAGGCTCGGGGCCGACCTGCTCGTGCTGCTCGACTACGCGGACATCCTGGACCTCTTCAGCATAATTCCCAGGAATCCAATACTCAACGTGAGGGCGGGAGTGGAACTGACGCTGCTTGAGATACTGTCCCTCCGGGCGGGCATAAAAGACGCGCTGCCTACGGCCGGTTTCGGCATCGACCTGTCGGCCTTCACGTTCTCGCTGGCCATGTACGGCAAGGAGCTGGGACTCGACCCGGGTGCCAGGCCGGTGTTCAACCTGCTCGTCGCCTTCGACTTCAGGTACTGAACCGCGGGCCCTCGCCTACAGCCCCGGCGTTGACACGTGCCGTCGCCGGAGGGTATCTTCGACTCCGATACTCGAGCCGCTAGCTCACTCGGTAGAGCAACGCCCTTTTAAGGCGTGGGTACGGAGTTCGAATCTCCGGCGGCTCATCGTCATCCGTGACGTGCCGTCCTACTGGACGGCATATTCTCTGGCGCGCCATCCATGGCGCGCTGGGCGGCGTCCATGCCGTGCCAGTCCTGAAGGACTGGCATTTGTACTGGCGCGCCATCCTTGGCGCGCTCTGGGGCGTCCGTGCCGTGTCGTCATCCGTGACGTTCCTGTCCTTTCGGACAGGCCATGTTGTGGCCGCGCGTCCATGCGCGGCGGTATGACGTGCCGTATTTCTTGCGCCTGGCGGCGCGACGATGGGCAATTGGGTCAGCGCACCGTTCGGCGCGCCTTTACTCGTCCTCAGTCCGCTTGCCGCAACGCTTCGTGCCCGGCTGCAGCATCTCCCTCGCCCAGGTGCAGTACGAACCCGAGGCTCGCTGAGAACATGAACGACGCAGGGGCGGGGCCGCGGCCGGCGAGCTCCTCGATGCCGAAGACGTAGATGCCCGAGTCGAGGCCGACGACGACCGTCAGGGTCGGCATGACCTCCGCGCTCACCGTTGCGCCAAGCTTGACCGCACCCAGGCCGTCGACCAGGTCGCCGGGGTAGGTCCTGGTCATCCAGCTGTACCCGAGATCCGTGACTACCCGGTAGGGTGCGCCTTTCTTGTAGACATCGACAGAGAAAACGTAGTCCGTCGATGCGTCGACGATGGAATCACCGCCGGCCACCATCCTGGTGTATCGCCTGGTCAGCATCGACACGGTGCATATCGCGTTGTGGACGTACCAGCCCGCCACCAGCTCCGAGCGTTCCTGCGAATAGTCGCCCGCGGTCGCGAGTCCTGCGCCCATGGACGATTCGACGGTGGCCGAGAAGAACGCCATGCCGGCCGCCTCGATGCGGAAGCCTATGTCTATGCCTGCCTTGAGAAGGGTCTCCGCCGTGTTGAACACGCCGACCATCGGGCCGGCGCTGATGCTGGCTATGCCGGTATCATAGGTTACCAGGCCCCTGACGACGTTGCGGAGAACGGTGTCGGTCACGTATTCGGCCCGCAGCGAGAATCCGCCCCCGAGGTCGTCGACGAAGGCCGCGCGGCCGCCGTAGAGCCACTGGGTTGCGGGGTACGGGTCGTCGAGGATGGGGCTCTCGCCCGCCCAGGGCAATCCCAGGTTGCCAAAGAACGCGCCGGCTTCCAGGTCGAGCGCGGCGAGCGGAGCGGCCATGGCCGCGGCGATGATTATTGCCAGCGCCGGCGCGCGGCTTCGTAGTGTCGTCATACCCTGACTCCTTTGCATCGCCGCTTCAGAACGACGTCGAGACGCCGATCGTCGGCATGAACATTCCGTACCACGGATTCGGGACGGGGAAGGCGCGGAGCGCCAGGCGCATGTCCCAGCGTACGCCGTTCCTGATCAGTTGCACGTAGGGGGCGGCGTCAAGCGTCAGCACGTCGGCGACGAGGTTCGGGTCGTAGGACAGCTCCACCTCCACGCCGACACGTTGCTGGCCTTCCCGGACCTCGCCGAAGCTCAGGTCGGTCCGCAGTTCCATCGCGCCCGATTCGCCGGTCTCGCTCTGCAGGTACCATGCCGGGTGGAAGAAGAGGCTAAGCGTCAGCATGCCTGCCCCGAAGCGTACCCGGGGCTCGAACATGAAGTACAGCATGTCCATGCCGAACGCCTTGGTCGGGTCCCATCGTGGTACGCCAATCTGGGCGAAGAATTCCCCGACGGCCCCCGTATCGTAGTAGAAAAGGAAGCCGCCCCGGTAGGTACCCGCGGCGGAAACGGGGAAGGATGCGCCGGCGAATGCCTCCAGCTTGATGCGGTCAGCGTTGAGGAGGACGCGGGCGTCGGCCGACCAGTAACCGGCGCCGAGCCACGAGTCCTGGTAGAAGTAGAAGAATGGCAGGACCGACTCTCCGGGTAACGACACCCTCACGCCTGTGCCATAGACCTCGTGCAGTCCGTCGTAGCGCCTCGACGCGTCGCCGCCGATGCCGTCCGGGTAGTACATGTAGCCGCGGTACTTGGTGGCAAAGTCGCTCGCCCCGAAGCGGGCGGAAAAGTCGGCTCCCAAGCAGAATGTGTCCAGGTGGCCGACGAAGGCAGCCAGGTTCACCGGGGTTCCGAAGAATTCCCTGACCTCGATGGCCGCCGTCCTCATCGCAAGCCCGCTCGCGGCTTCGAGGTCAGCCAAGCCCGCAGGGGCTTCGGCCGCGAGAAGATAATCTTCCATCGAAGCGTTCCTGAAGCCGAGCTTGAACCAGGCGTCGAACTTCGACCCGCCCTCGATAAGCATGTCGATGTCGGCCCGGGTGGACAGCTCGAAGGCTCCCGCGGCGTTGAGACGGCCGTTTGTCAGCAAGGCGAAGTACGGAACCGACAGGTCCGCGCCATGAGCGGCGGTCAGGGCGCACGCCATCGTCATAATGGACAGAAACTTCTTCATGGTAACGCTCCCGCTGGCACAAGCTCCGAGGTGCGGAATTGAAGCTTTTTCAAAATGTGTCTGCATTTTGAAAATACTCAATATGAATTTATCGTGGTTCCGCCCATAAAGCATCGGCGTTTCCGGCCTTTCGCATTATACCGCCTGGCAGGCTCCGTTGACTGCCTTCACTTGACTAATCCGACGTTCCGTATAAGACTACAACGCATAATGAGCGACTACCTCGACCCGAACAACCAGGAGCTACTCAAGGACTTCTTCGCCGAGGCCCATGCCCAGGTGGATACGCTCGAGCAGAACGTGCTTGTCCTCGAAAACGATCCGACCAACCATGACGCGGTGGACGAGATATTCCGCGCCGCCCATACCCTCAAAGGCGGGGCGGGAACCGTGGCGATGACCGAGCTTGCCGGGTTCACTCACGTGGTGGAGGACCTCCTCGACGCCATCCGTTCCAAAGCAGTGATGGTGAGCGAAGGCGTCATCGACTCATTGCTTGCCGGCATCGACGTCATCAAGGCGATGCTCGATTCCCGGGCCGAGGGCGAACCGTACACGACGGATACGAGCGCCGAGCGGGACAACCTGGCGTCGTTCATACCCGCCAAGGTACCGAAACAGGCTTCCAAAAAAGCCGCACCGGCCATTCAGCCTGCTCCCGCTGCTCCGGCTCCGCTGCCTGCCGTGCCCAATGGTTCCACCGTCTCGGCACTTTCAGAATACGAGCTCCTCGAGATGCGGGAGGCCGCCGGTTCCGACCGCAAGGTCTACCTCGTCTCGGTCGATTTCGACGAATCCAACGTCATGAACACCGTAAGCGCCATCCACGCGTTCGCCGCGCTCCGCGAATCAGGCACGGTACTCAAGACGGAGCCTGATTTCGAGACCCTGTACGAAGACGAGTTCCATCCCACGGTAGAATACTACATCGCCACCAAGCTCAGCCCGGAACAGCTCATCAAGGCCGTGTCCATACCAGACGTGGTCACCGGCGCGAAGGTTTCCGAGGTGGCTTCGGACGGTTCGATCGTCGCGCCAGGTTCGCAGCCGGCAGCCAGGCCCGCTCCGGCGCCAAAACCCGCTCCCGCCAAAGCGTCCGTGCCTCCAGCTTCCTTCACCGCCGCAGCACCAGCAGTAGCACCAGCAGTAGCAGCAGCGCCAGCCGCAACGGCATCCGAGCCCGCCCGCCAGCCTGTCCACGAGGCGCAGGAGCAGGAAGCCCAGACGGAAGAGGAGCACGACGGGCACGTGGCCGACTCGCGCAAGGCGTCGCAGCAGGCGGGCAGCATCCTGCGCGTCGATTCCAAACGCATCGACAACCTCCTCAACCTTGTCTCGGAGACGGTGATAAACAAGGCCACCTTCAACCAGATCAATACACGTTTCGGAGACCTGCAGAGCGGCTTCCAGGTGTCGCAGGGGCAGTTCAGGGACGGCATCAAGGACCTGTTCGACGAGTTGCCCGACTACTTGGCTTCGATACAGGCCGGCCGGTCGGTCAAGGATATCAGGAAGGAAGTCCTGGAGAAGTATGGCAGCCTGTACGCCACCTTCGACGCCTTCGAGACCGAGTTCAAGACGAACATCGCCAAATTCCGCTCCACCGCGCAAAACCTCGGCAGGATAACGAGCGAGCTGCAGGAAGGCGTCATGCGCATCCGCATGGTGCCCATCAGCCAGATCTTCAGCCGT
>PGXR01000203.1 GCA_002839245.1 Spirochaetae bacterium HGW-Spirochaetae-7
CGGGCCGGCGTGGACGAACGCCATCTGTTCCTCGAGCGTCTGCATGATGTTCGGCTTTATCGCGTCCTTGAGCAGGATGGTCATCGCGCCGGCTATCCCCAGATCCTCGGTGGTCACCGCCTTGCCCTTCTTGTCTATCGCGAGGATTATCTTTCCCATGCGCGCGCGCAGGTCGCCCAGGTCCTTGGCCAGCGCCAGGATTGCCATCACTTCGCTGGCGACGGCGATGTCGAAGCCGCTCTGGCGGAGCGGTCCGTTGTCCAGGCCGCCGACTCCGAGGACGATGTTGCGGAGTGGCCGGTCGTTCATGTCGACGACGCGGCGCCACATTACCTGGTACGGGTCGATGTCAAGTTTTTTCATGCCCTGCTTCTCGAAGAAGGCGTCCGACCAGCGGCCTTCATGGTACATCCTGGCGTCGAGCCCGGTCGCGCAGAGGTTGTGCGCGGCGGCGACGGCATGGATGTCGCCGGTCAGGTGCAGGTTGAAGTCCTCCATAGGGACGATCTGGCTGTAGCCGCCGCCCGCGGCCCCGCCCTTGATGCCGAAGGTAGGCCCCATCGACGGTTGGCGGATGGCCGCGATGGCCTTCTTGCCAATGCGCCCGAGGCCCTGGGTGAGTCCCACCGTCGTCGTCGTCTTGCCCTCGCCGAGCGGCGTGGGGGATATGGCAGTTACATCGATGTATTTCGCGCGCTTCGGCAGGTTCTCGTTCCGCTTCAGGAACTCGAGGCGGACCTTGGCCTTGAAATTGCCGAAGTGGTCGATGAATTCTTCGGCGATGCCGTAGTTCGCGGCTACCTGGGTTATCGGGCGTATCGTCGCGGCCTGGGCGATCTCGATATCGCTCGGAACCGGCTTGATTCTCTGAATCGACATGAATCCTCCTTCTGGTATTGCGTCTGCCAGCATGCGGTTATGAGTACTTGCCGCACTTTTGGGCTAATGACTATGGTAGCGTCTCCGGGATGCAAGGTCAAACGCGCTCGCCGGAGCCGCGGGCGCGCGGGTGGCGTTGACGACAATCGACGGCATCTGTAGGATGCCTCCATGTACCAATACCGTATCGAAGGCGGTCACCCGCTCAAGGGGAGGATCCGCGCGAGCGGCAACAAGAATGCCGCCCTTCCGTGCATCGCCGCCGCCCTCCTGTCGGAAGAGCCGGTTACCCTGCGGAACATTCCGGAGATCGAGGACGTCCTGGTGATGCTCGACATATGCCGGGCCCTGGGTGCCGGTGTCGAGCGGCTCGACAGGAACGCCTGGCGGATCGACGGATCCGGCGTCAAGGGAGCGGACGTGCCTGCCGAGCTCGCGGCCAAGGTCCGTGCTTCGATATTGTTCGCCGGGCCTCTCCTGGCCAGGTTCGGCAAGGTGACGCTTCCGCCGCCGGGCGGGGACGTGATCGGCCGCCGCCGCCTCGACACGCATTTCCTGGCGCTCGAGGAACTCGGCGCCCGCATCGAGGTCGACGGCGCCTTCCTGTTCACCGCCAACAAGCTGAAGGGCTCCGACATCTTCCTCGACGAGGCTTCGGTCACCGCTACGGAGAACGCGGTCATGGCGGCCTCGATAGCGGAAGGCAATACGGTCATAGGAAACGCCGCGAGCGAGCCGCATGTCCAGGACCTGTGCAGGCTCCTCAACGCAATGGGCGCGGGGATTTCCGGTATCGGTTCGAATATCCTGTCGATAACCGGCGCGCCGTCTCTCCATGGTGCCGATTTTACGATCGGTCCCGACTACATGGAGATCGGCTCGTTCATAGGCCTTGCCGCCGTCACGCGCGGTGATTTGGTGGTGGAAGGCGTCGTTCCCGGCGACCTCCGCATGATGAAGCTTGCGTTCGGCAGGATTGGCATAGCGTGGAGCCTGGAAGGCAGCGACCTGTCGGTGCACCCGGGCCAGACGATGCGCGTCGTTTCTGACCTCGGAGGCCAGATTCCGAAGATAGACGACGCGCCCTGGCCCGGCTTTCCGCCAGACCTCACTTCCATCATGACAGTCGTCGCGACGCAGGTCGAGGGCACCATACTCATCCACGAGAAGATGTTCGAGTCGAGGATGTTCTGGGTGGACAAGCTCATCGGCATGGGAGCCAGGATAGTGCTGTGCGATCCGCACCGGGCCGTGGTTTCTGGCCCGGCCAGGCTGCAGGGAGATTCGTTGACCTCGCCAGACGTCCGGGCCGGCATGGCCCTCGTAATCGCGGCGCTGTGCGCCGAAGGAGTCAGCGTCATCAAGAACGTCTACCAGATTGAACGGGGCTACGAACGCATCGCGGAGCGCCTCCAGGCCCTGGGCGCCAGGATAGAGCGGATCGACGAGTAGCGCGGCTATCAGGGGCGGCTATCGAGGGGCGCCGGCGATGCGCGCGGCTAGGATCAAGCTGCCCGCCACGCACAGTCCCAGGAAACCCAGCCAGGCAGGCAGGAGCATCGAGCCCGGAACCAGCGTCGCGAAGGCCCGGGCTGCGACGGACGCGATTCCGGCAACGATGCGGAGGGGCCCGATCGCGAGCGCTACGAGGATAGGCGCGGACAGGTACTTCATCGCGGTGCCCGGCTTCTCCGTCGACTTGAACCTGATTCCAAGTCCGGCGCCTATGAGCGCCAGCATCAGGACCGAGAACGGGTAGGCCGCGCGGCTGGCAAGTTCCGCCCTCAGCGGCTCGACTTCCAGGCCGAAGCGCTGCGCGTCGTCGGTTCCGGTCGCCAGCAAGGCCAGCGGAATATCCGCGGGATCCCCCGACAGTCTCAGGACCGTGGCGGCGTCATTCTGGTCGAATGAAAGCCGCAGGGTATTGCCTTCTCCTTGCCGCGCCCCGCCAGCGGGCGTGACTGAATCGTAAGTCGGACTACCCAGGACCCTGGCATCGACCCTGTTGATCGCCTTGAGCACCAGAAGGTTGCCGTGCAGCCTGGCAAATGGAGAGCTGACGGACAGCGGTCCCGTACCGGTCCTCGTCAGCACCAGGTCCCGGAAATAGACCGCCTCCTCCGAAATGGCGGCGCGCGATGCGCTGAGCCGCATCGTCCATGCGCCCGAACCGGATACCGTCATCGAGAACGGGCGCTCGTCCGACCGGGCGAAGGCTTGTTCGTCTTCCTCTATGAAAAATGCTACGGTCGCCAGAGCTTCCTCGCTCCTGGCCAGCCAGGTTCTGACCTCGTCGTCATCGCGGTTTTCAACAGCCAGTTCGGAATAAATACGGAAGGCTTCAAGGTAATCGCCTTCCTGGAAACGTTTGTATCCTTCCAGCTTGCGACCGTATAACGCGGCTGCCCTGACGTTTTCAGCGGAAGGATTGAGCCGTTCGAGCGCTCGCCAGGTCTCGTCGACAAGCCGTTTTACCTCCGGACGCTTTGAATAGATGGCATACGACCGCTTGGCGAGGTAATGGGCATCGAAAACGCGGCCTTCATCCCTGGCTTTGAGCGCTTCCAGGTAAAAACGGTTTCCCGCGGCCCACGGCTCTCCGGTTTCGCGCGCCTGTCCCAGCGCCAGCCGGGCGGCGGCATCGGCCTTGGCGGCTTCCTCCTTGACGATGGCCGACTGGACGCGGTCGTTGAGCGCCACGTAGCGCTCATCGAGCGGGTCGATGGCAGCGCAAGCCCGCAGGTTCCGGTCTGCTGCATCGAGTGCTCCCGTGCGCAACGAAGCCTCGGCCAGTCCGAGAGAATCGGTGAACAGCGCGCTCTGGCTTTCGTAGCGATTCGCGCGCTCCTCGAGGTTGGGCACGACGAGAAGATAGAATATGGAGATTGCGGCGGCCAGAAACAGGGCGGGAGCCAGTACGCCGTAGGCAGCTTCGGAGAAACCGTCGACGGCTTCCGACGACTCCATCGCCAGCGCGGAGGCCACGAGCAGGATCGCCGGAGCCCAGTTCGCCAGGTACAGCAACGCACGGGTCGATTCCCACGCAATGGCGAATTTGTACAGAACTCCCGATTTTCCTATCGATGCCAGGGCAATGGCGAAGCCCGCGATGAAGGCCAGCGCAAGCAGGGCGGCAGTGACTCCCAGGAAACCGGATTTTCGTTCAGCCACGGGGACGCCCCCCGGCAGGTTTCCTGGCAATGAGCGCATCGGCGAGGAGGAGGGCCAGCGCGCTGGCAGCGGCAAGAACTGCCGTCGACCAGACGCGTGGCAAGGACAGCCCGGCCAGCGAAAAGGCCGCGTCCGCCGGGCCGGAAAGGTAGACGGAAAATAGGTATAGGACGGCCAGCGCTCCGTTCGGCGCCAAAAAAGCTCCCATGATTGGCCTGCTCCTCGAGATTCGCGTGATTCCCCAGAAGGCTGTCGAAAATGCCGCGAACGAAGCGAGGCTGGCCGCGAATTCCGGCCAGGGCGCTCGTGCCATTTCCTTGAACCAGGCTGCGACCGGCCGGTAGGAGAGCGGTAGCACGTCGGCCACGATGGCCTGCGGCACATCGATGAGGCGTATGATGATCGCGGGGCCGCAGACAACCAGCAGAGCGAAGATCATGACGACGGGATACCCGAGGAGGCGCGAGGAGAACAGCCTGTTCATCTGGAAGAACAGCAGGAATACCGACGCGACGGCGGCTGCCGGTATTGCCGCTACCGCTAGCCCGAGAAACAGCGGTATGAGGCTGGATTCATGCCTGTCGAGGGCCGCTGCCGACATCCAGACGGCGGAAATGCATAGCACCGCGATGACGAATGTGGCTATGAAGCGTATGGCTACCCCAGGCAGTTTTTTCATCGATCAAACAGTAGCATGCGATATGGCACTTGACAAGCAGGATGGCGTGCCTGGCGCATCCCAAAGCATTTTTGCACAAGTTGTCCACACGAGCTTGTTGATTCTGTCAATGTCGATTTTTGAGCTTTTGGAGCTTCGGCAATCCAGTTTTGGGAATAATTCCATATTTGAAAATACAAGTATTTGTCTTGAAAGGAAATATTTTACCATTTCAGAAATTGGGCCAAAAGGATACAGAGCTGTACCTTTTTTTATACGATCTTTTTCGTTCCTTGAAAAACCGTCACAAACAATGAACAGGTTATCCACAACCACGGGCAAGTATCCAGAAAGCCCGGAATGTCAACAGATGAATCGATATTCACCATGCTCGCAGCGGAGCCTGTCCGCCATCTCCGGTGCGCCTACTGAACGCATCATCGACCGCAACCTGGC
>PGXR01000204.1 GCA_002839245.1 Spirochaetae bacterium HGW-Spirochaetae-7
CATGGCTTTCTCGACGTCCAGGAGCCGCAACGGGGTCGCCGCGACGCCTCCGGCGGAGTACCTTGCCGCCGCTATCGTGCCGTCGGCCGCCATGCGGACAGCGACGGCGCAGTTGACGGTGGCGATGTCGAGTCGTTCCCGCTTGCTCGCCTTCTCGAACGCGAAGCGGGTCCAGCCGCCTTCGAACAGTACGCCCGCCACGCTCTCCCCCTCGAGCAGGTCCGTTTTTTTGTAGCCCAGGAAAAAGCGTTCGAGCGGAACGGAGCGCGGCCCTTTTTCGCCGCCGGACAGCTCCACCGAAGCGCCGAGCGCTATCAGCATGGCCGTCATGTCGGCGATGGGCGAGGCGTTGACGATGTTGCCCGCGAGAGTCGCGCGGTTGCGTATCGGCGGAGAGGCGACGGCGAGTTCGCTGCCCTCGATCCCCGGCGCGGCCCTGCGGACGACAGCGGAGCCGAAGAAGTCGGAGACGGTCGCCGCGGGCCCGACGCTCACGACCGTGCCTCTTCCCGATGGCGCCTCTGTTGGCGGTTCGCCGGCAAGCGGCAACTCGAATATCCTTCTGGCTTCCGGACCGAGGTCGGTGAAAGACGGCGCAAGTCCGACCTCGGGGTCAGGATTGCGTACGAAGTAGTCGGTGCCTCCGCCAAGCATCGGGCCGGTTGCACCGCCGTTGCCGTTGGCATGATAGGCAGGCGTAGCCGCGCCGGCAGGCTTCGGGGGCCTGGCCATCACGGCCGCGAGGCCCGCGGGCAGCACGCGCCTCGAACCGAGGGTCGCGAGTCTCGGGCCGAGCCCAGACGGCAGGTCGGCGAACTCGGCTGCGAGCCTCGAGGCGGCCCGGCGGATAGAGCCGTAGCCCGTGCAGCGGCATAAATTGCCTTCGACGGCCACCATCGCCGCGACTGGGTCCACTTTCGCGCCAGAAACAAGGTAGCCGGTCAGCGCGAGAACAAATCCTGGCGAACAGAAGCCGCACTGGCTGGCGCCTTCGTCGAGCATCGCCTCCATGACCGGCGTCAGGCCGGCCGAGGCCAGACCCTCGATGGTTACCACGTGCCTTCCGTCCAGCTCGCCCATCGCCAGCGTGCACGAAGTAACGGAGCGCCACTCCATGTCGCCTGACGGTCCTGCGCCGCCGAGGAGGACGAGGCAGGCGCCGCAATCGCCTTCGCGACAACCCTCCTTGGTTCCCTTGAGTCCCGCCTCGTTGCGAATCCAGTCGAGGGCGAGGGCTTCCTCGCGTATGGCAAGCTCGTAGTCTGTCTCGTTGAGCCTGAACCTGATGTTTCGTGTCATGCCCGTTCCTTTTCTGAAGCGGTATCGACGAGGAAATACGGACCGCTCGATGCGGCCAGTACGTGCATATGCCGCGTATGGTATTCGGAATGTATACCGGAATTGTAAGACGTGACCCTTCCAAAGGCAATGAGGACGTGGCGGTCTCTTGAATCGGGGGTGGGGTACCGGGGGCGCCGCCGGATTCGGCCTGAGAGCGTCAAGGCATTTTAAATAGTGATACCTGTTCGAACGTGTCAACGTCGACGAGGCCCTTGTCGGTGATCTTGAGCGAGGGGATCACTGGCAGGGCCATGAACGAGAGGGTCATGAGGGGTGAGGCTCCCGGCATGCCTTCCATCCTGAAAAACTCTTCGAATTCCGCAAGCTTGGCGATCACTTCGCTCGCGGGCTTGTCGCTCATCAAGCCTGCGACAGGCAGTGCCAGCTCTGCAAGCACTTCAGCGCCGTCGGTAATGACGAAACCGCCCTTCATGGCGTTGAGCCTGCGGGCTGCCTTGAAAATCGACGCGTCGTCGACGCCTGCGATGATCATGTTGTGCGAGTCATGGCTGACGGTCGAACCCATCGCGCCGCGCTTCATCCTGAGGCCGCGGATGAATCCTTTGCCTATCGACCCGGAGCCAGTATGGCGTTCTATCACGAATATCTTGATGATGTCGCGCTCCGTGTCCGATACGCAGAGGCCCTCGGAGACTTTCGGCCGTTCCAGCGAGGCTCCCGTGATGATCGACCCCGGCTGGGCCTCGATCACCCGAGCGAGGCTGCCTTCGTCCGGTATGCGGAAGTCCTTTTCCTCGAGCCACTTGATGTTGACGGAGTCGCGGAGCGGTGGCGCGAGCGTCGATCCGCCCATTTTCTCGTAGCCGGCCGTCGGAACGCCGCCCTTCGCGATGACTTCGCCGGCCTTGAGCACGAGCTCCGCGCGGAAGTCCGCAGGATCGGAAAACGCGACGAGGTCGGCTTTGTATCCTGGCGCGATCGCCCCGGATCGCCTGAGGCCATAGTAGAGGGCCGGGTTGTGGCAGGCCATCCTGAGCGCGTCGAGGAACGGGACGCCGCCGGAGATGAGGGCCCGCACCGCCGCGTCAATGTGGCCTTCAGCTGCGATGTCGTTGGGGTGGCGGTCGTCGGTGCACAGCATCATGCGGCGGATCGTCTCGCCGTTCATCGCGGGTATCAGGTTTTCCAGGTCGCGGGCGCTTGACCCGAGGCGCGCCATGATCCACATGCCTTTGCCGAGCTTGGCGAGCGCTTCCCCCGGGGTCGTCGCCTCGTGGTCGCTGCGTATCCCGGAAAGGGCGTACGCCGACAGGTCGCGGCCGGACAGGCCCGGCGCATGACCGTCGATTGCCTTGCCAGCTTCCCAGAACAGGGAAATCTTGTCCATTACCCGCGGGTCCCCGGCCAGAACCCCGGGATAGTTCATGACCTCGCCGAGGCCGAGCACCCGCTCGTCCCGCGCGAAGCGGGCAAGGTCGGAGGCGAAGAGGGAAGCGCCAGCCGTATCGAAGTGCGTCGCGGGCACGCATGAAGGGACCATCATGTAGACGTCGAGGGGGATGCCATCCGAAGCGCGGAGCATCCAGTTGATCCCGTCGTGGCCGAGAACGTTCGCTATCTCGTGGGGGTCGGCGATTACCGCCGTGGTGCCGCGGGGGGCTACCATCCTCGCGTACTCGACGGGAGAGAGCAGGCTCGACTCGATATGGACGTGCGCGTCGATCAGGCCCGGGCAAAGGTACTTGCCTCCGAGGTCCTGGGTCTTCCGGGCTTCGAGCCCGTCATTGACGCCGACGATGTAGCCCCGGTATATCGACACCATAGCCCCGTCGACGATGCGCCCGCGGAAGAAATCCACCATGCGGCAATCGATGAGGTTGAGGTCCGCGGGTGTCCGTCCCCGGGCAACGTCGATGTAGTCGGTTTTAAGCATACCTTGTCACTTTGAACCCGCAAAGACGAGTCTGTGCCATTGTTACCGGATTCTCGTTCCTTGTCAAATACCCGAGCCAGTCGATTCCGGCGCATCCTGTCCGTCGGGGAGCCAAATATTGAAGGAAAAAAAATCCATTGCCAAAATTTGAAAGTGAGCGTACGCTCACGACGATCATGGATCCTCCCCATTCTTGGTGTACGATGGGGAAGGATGGATCAAAACGACCTTTAGGAGGCTGAAAGTTGGAACAGTTATTCAAGCTTAAAGCGCACGGTACGACCGTGCGGACGGAGATCATGGCCGGCATCACGACGTTCATGACGATGGCCTACATCCTCGCCGTCAACCCTGGCATCCTCAGCGCTGCCGGCATGCCAGCCGCCGGCGTCTTCACGGCGACCGCCCTTTCCGCAATGATCGCGACCGTCGTCATGGCCCTGCTCGCCAACCTGCCGATCGCCCTGGCTCCTGGCATGGGACTCAATGCGTTCTTCGCATTCACCGTCGTGCTCGGCATGGGCTATTCGTGGCAGCTCGCACTGACCGCGGTTTTCGTCGAAGGCATCATCTTCATACTGATGTCGCTCTTCAACATCCGCGAAGCCATCATCAATTCCATCCCGGCCAACATCAAGAAGGCCGTGGCGGTAGGAATCGGCCTGTTCATCGCCTTTATCGGCTTCCAGAACGCCGGCATCGTCGTCAACAACGACGCGACGCTCGTCAGCCTCGGCAGCATCACCAAGGGGCCAGCCCTGGTTGCCCTGATCGGCCTCGTGATCATGGGCGTCCTGCTGGCGTTCAAGGTCAAGGGTGCCCTGCTCATCGGCATCATAGCGACCACGATAGTCGGCATCCCGTTCGGCGTCACCACGGTTCCCCAGGGCTGGAACCCGGTCAGCGCACCCGCCGCGCCTCTTCTTTTCCAGTTTGACTTCTCGAAACTTCTCTCCCTGGACTTTTTCGTGGTGCTGTTCACGTTCCTGTTCGTCGACATCTTCGATACGATCGGCACCTTGCTCGGAGTGACTACCCAGGCCGGTCTCATCGACAAGGACGGCAAGATCCCGAAGGTAAAGCAGGCGCTGCTCGCCGACGCGATCGGCACCGTGGCCGGCGCCTGCCTGGGCACCTCGACCGTTACCTCGTACGTCGAGAGCGCTTCCGGCGTCGCCGAAGGCGGACGCACCGGACTTACGTCGCTGACCACCGGCATTCTGTTCGGCCTTGCGTTGTTCCTGTCACCGCTGTTCCTGCTCGTTCCAGGCGCCGCGACGGCACCGGCACTCATAATCGTCGGCCTGTTCATGCTGAGCCCGGTCAAGGAATTGAACCTGACCGATTTCACCGAGGCGATCCCAGCCTTCCTGACCATGATCATGATGCCGCTGACCTACAGCATCGCCGAGGGCCTTGTCTTCGGTATCCTGTCATACATCGTGCTCAAGGCCCTGACCGGCAAGTTCAAGGACATCTCGGTGGTAACCTGGATAATCGGCGGATTCTTCATCCTGAAGCATTTGCTGTAAAACCATAGGAGAGGGATTCTTGTGCAGAGACGCAGGGACCCAACGATGGAGATGCATGAGATGGAGGTGAAGAGGGGACTTGAATCCCCGAATCACTTCCTGATCCATGCCTTCCATCGCGTCCCCGCGTATCTGATTTCCCATTTTCGGAATTGATAATAGCCTTATTCCTTGATTAGTTCCTCGAAGCCTGTGCCTGCCTCAGCAGGCGTATTTGGGTAGGTACGAGGTGCCGACCTTGAGTGGGGTGACG
>PGXR01000205.1 GCA_002839245.1 Spirochaetae bacterium HGW-Spirochaetae-7
GGCGCTGGTCCACCGTCGGCGTCTCGGCCATCTCGGCCGACATCATCTCGACGAGGCGCCTGACCAGGCCGCCGTAACCGAACAGGATGCCCGACTGCAGGGACTGGGCCGTATTCCTGCCGATGGCCCGCCTGGGCGGGTCCAGGCGGATCTCGGGTATCTGGGCCGCCGAACTGCGCAGCGAACGGGCGGCAGTCTCGAGGCCCGGAGCTATCGCCGCTCCGAGCAGCTCGCCTGCCGAGTCGATAGCCGAAAGGACTATGGCCGCGCTGAAATCCACTACTATGGCCGCCCCCGTCGCCAGTTCGCGGGCGGCGACCGCCGCGCAGACGATGTCGCTCCCCATTTCCGAAGGCGTATCCGTGCGAATCTTGAGCCCCGTCCTGGTACCCGGACCCACGACCGACGCAGCTACGCCGAAGGACGAAGCCAGGGCTGCTACGACGCGCGCGGTCATCGCCGGCACGACGCTTGACACCCATGCTTCATCGATGCCTGGCTCGGGGCCGAAACCCGCCTTCCTGGCGCACGCCTCCAGGAGTATGCCAAGCTCGTCCGCGCTCCTGTCCCCGCCGAGCCTGACGACCGTGGACCAGCGAGGGCCTTCCCTGAAACCGGCCATGATCCCGGAATTCCTGACGTCCAGGGCGAGCAGCATGTTCCTCAGCTCCCTTCGCCGGACAGCTTCGAGCGGCCACGAGCGCTTTCTATTCCCTTCCAGGCACTGACGACCGAGCTCGTGAACACCGCGGCGGCGGCGGCTTCGACCAGGCCGTTGGTCAACGCAATTGACCCGAGGATGGCAGGAAGCGCGCCTGCGTCGACGCCGAACATGCCGGTCAGCTCCCTCGTCCCGACGAGCCCGAGAGCCAGCAACACGAGCGCCGTATTGACCATGCTCCCGACGGCTCCGGCCACGCCCGCCGCCAGGGGCGTTACCTTGCCGCGGAACAGCCTGAACGCGCCCCACGCCGCGAAGCCGATCGCCAGGCGCGGCAGTATTGAAACGAGGGGATTGGCGAAGAGCGGGTCGAGCGGCCCGATCGGCGCGGTCGCGGCCTTGACGAGGCTCGTGACGCCGAATATGAGGCCTACCGCAGTACCCGCTATCGGCCCCTCGAGGACTGCGGCGATTATCACCGGTATGTGCATGATGGTCAGCGACGCGCCGCCGAACCAGGGCAGGTAGCCAAGCGGCGTGATGGCCATGACGGCCGAGACGGCACCCAGCGCGCCTGAGACGACGATGCGGCGGACATTGGAACGTTCCATGAAAACCTCCAGGCTCCGGTACACGCCGCGTCTGCGGTCGCGTCCGGGCAGGCAATCTATGCGCGGGCCAGGCCCGCGCTTCGCTCAATGCAGGAAGAAAGGCACGACGAGCATTGCGGCCGCGTACGCCACGGCCAGTATCCGCGCGGCCATGTCCGCCGCCCCTCCGGCAGACTCGACATAGCGGGTAGCCGGCCCGGTGCCGTAGCACCGGGCTTCCATCGCCTCGCCAAGCGCTTCCGCCCTCTCCAGCGCGCGGATGGTCACCGGCACTATCAGGGGCAGGTAGGCCCTGGCCTTGCGAACCGGATTGCGGGAGCGGGTACCGAAATCGGCTCCGCGTGCAGCCTGGGCCTTGACCACCGACTCGAACTCGCCCGTGACAATGGGAATGAACCTGAAGGCTATCGCGATGGTCAGGGCCAGTTCGCGCGCTGGGAAGCCCGCACGCGCCAACGGGGAGAACAGGTCCTCGATGCCGCGGGCGGTGTCTCCCTCGCTGGTCACCGAGGTAAACAACCCAATCGCCGTCATCATGGCGGCGAAACGGAGCGCCATCGTCGCAATCGCAACGGCTTCCCTGACGCTCAGCGATACCGGCCCCAGAGCCACGATGATCGCGCTGGCGTCTCCCGGCCAGGACAGGAGGGCCTGGAACGTCGCCGCGATGCCGAGAAACGGCAGGACGGGCATGAAACCGGACAGCAGGAAGCCTATGTTGACCCGCGCGAGCTTCGCGAAGGCGAGCGGCGCAATGGCGCACGCGCAGATGACCGGCGCCGAGCCCGATACGCTCGCGGGTACCATGACCGCGAGCAGCCACAGGTACTTGGTGACCGGAGCCAGAGCGTGGACAGGCGAATCCGACTCGACATAGCGGCCTATCGAAACATGCTTCCAGAATTCGAGCCCCTTCATCGACTGCCTCCGGTACCGGCAGTCGTGGCAAAGCCGGCGGCAATCGCCGCGTCAAGCTCCCAGGAGAACGGCCGGTCGATACCCCAGAGGGGATTCCAGTCCGCGCCGAAAATTCTCGCCGGGGGACCGAAAGCGACGACCGCGCCATCGTCCATTACCGCCACGGCATCGGCGAGAGCGGCCTCGTCCATCGAGTGCGTCGACATGACGACTGTCTTGCCGCCTGCGGCATAGACCCGTATCATGTCCAGGATCTCGGCGCGCGACGCCGGGTCGAGAGCGGACGTGGGCTCGTCAAGCAGCAGGGCTTCAGGGGCCAGAGAAAGTATCGACGCTATGGCGAGCCTGCGCTTTCGGCCGCCTGACAGCGTCCTGGCCGGCACGTCCCTGTACTCATCGAAAGGCAGGCCGACGGCGTCCATGGCGCCCCGGACGCGCCCGACGAGAAGGTCGCCGGACAGGCCCTGGTTGCGGGGACCGAAGGCCGCCTCGTCGCCCGCATACACCTCGAAGATGGCGCTTTCGGGACGCTGCACCGCCAGCGGAGCGCGCATCCGTACCGTCCGCAGGTCGGCACGCGGATCGGCGGTATCGACGCCGAAGGAAATGGCTGTTCCGGAGTCCGGAAGCGCAAGGCCATCGAGAATCTGGAGGAGGCTCGACTTGCCCGAGCCGGTACGTCCAACGAGGGCGACTACGGAACCGCGCGCGACATCCATAGTCACCCTATCCACGGCCATGCGCTCGCTCGCGGTGCCCCGCAGGTAGCTCATCGACACGTCGCTCAGGCTGAAGGCCGGCTGCCCGCCAGCTTCCGGTCCGCCATCGACGTCCTCGGTGGGACCGACGTCCCTTCCGGGGAGCAGCTTTGCCGCGTTGGCAACGGCGTGAGCGGACGCCCCGAGGATGCCCGCGGCCCTCCTCCCGAGCTCCGCCGCCCCCTCGCCGGCGAGCGGCTCCAGTCCGAGAGCCAGGGCCGCCGTATACGAACGCGGACGCACGAGCCTGTATTCGGAGAGCCGGTCGGAGGCGAACAAGTCGGCAGGAGAGCCGACGAAGACCAGACGCCCGCCTGACAGTACCGCGACCCGTCTAGCGCGGGCGGCTTCGTCCATGTCGTGAGTCACGTGGATAACCGTAATTCCCCTGGCGACGAGACCATCTACCAGCGCCAGTACGTCCGTGCGGCCGACCGGATCGATCATCGATGTCGCTTCGTCGAAGGCGACGAGCCGGCTTCCCATGGCCAAGGCGCCGGCGACGGCCAGACGCTGCTGCTGACCGGCCGACAGGAAGCGGGGAGCGCGCGTCCGTTCGCCGAGGAGCCCTACCGCGTCGAGAGCCTCGGCGACGCGCGTGCGCATCTGGAGCCTGGGTACGCCCAGGTTCTCGAGACCGAAAGCCACGTCCTCCTCGACGACCGAGGCGACGATCTGGTCCTGAGGCGACTGGAATACCAGGGACATCGAGCGTCTCGCCGCCGCCTGGCCGGCAACTGTCGCCGGATCGTTGCCGCAGACGCTCACCGTGCCTGTCGGGGGCGCCAAGAGACCGTTCAGGCAACGCAAGAGCGTGCTCTTGCCGGAGCCATTGGCCCCGACTATGGCAATGTAGTCTCCTTCGTCCACGTCCAGGCTGACGCCGGACAGTGCTGGAGCCGTAGCTCCGGGGTAGGTATACGAAAGGGAGTCTACGGTCAGGATATGCATCGGCACCTCGCGTCTCGGTCCCGTGATCCAGGATCCAAGCGTTCGAGCAAAAGGTACGCACGGACGCCCCCGCTGTCAAGACCGGCCCGCTGGCGTCGCGTGCCCCGTTCATCGTACCATGTCGCCATGCAATGCAGGTTGTGCGGTGGCGTGGCCGTGTCATTTACCACACGCGACGCGGAGTACGACGAATGCGTCGATTGCGGGTACATAGGCATCGAGCATGGCCGCATTCCTGAACCCTCCGCGGAGGAGGCGCGCTACCGCCTCCACAGGAATTCATTCGACGATCCCGTCTACCGTGCATGGATCGACCAATATCTGGACGTCGCCGCGCCGTACATCGCGCCAGGCGGCTCGGTGCTCGACTTCGGGTCCGGCCCCGAACCGGTACCCGCCAGGATGATGTCGGAGCGAGGCTTCAGGATGTGCATCCACGACCCATTCTTCGCTCCGGGAGACTCATGGCGCTCGCGGGAATGGGATGCCATCCTGGTGCATGAGGTCGCCGAGCACCTGTCCCTGCCCGGCGAGATAATGGCCATGCTCGCTGGTCTCCTCGTTCCCGGCGGCGCGCTCTGCATCCGTACCAGGTTTCCTCCGGCCGACCGGAAGGCTTTTGACCGGTGGGCATACCGAATGGACTCGACCCATGTAGGCTTCTTCCCTGAACGCTGTCTTGGCCTGCTCGCGGCGCGCCTCGGACTGGAGCCGGCCCTGCTGGAATCGCCAGACCGTGCGGTGCTCCTGAAGCCGCGCGGCCACGGCATGGCCTTCAAACAGGGCAAGGAGCCTGATATACTGAAGCGATGAATGAATCGAAACCCGTCGAAGCGTCCCGGGCAAGGGATTGCGCGCTGGCAAACAAGCTCGCGTTCTGCGGATCAAGCCGTTGAAGTCCCTTCGCCTGAAGCCACCCAGGCAATCCAGCATCAACGTCATCTCTGCCTCTACGCTTTGCGTCGCCATACCGCTCTTGAGCTGGAGCGGCTTCATCATGCACGAGGCCGTACTGGAGGTCGGGTCTGTCGCCGCCAGCAAGGCGTTTCTGGTGCAAGTAGTCACCCTGTCGCT
>PGXR01000206.1 GCA_002839245.1 Spirochaetae bacterium HGW-Spirochaetae-7
CGGTGATGGTTACAGGCTGGTGAGCGCCCCCGATCTCAAGGGCAAGCTCGTGGACGAGACGATCGTGGCTCTCAGGCAGATATATGGCAAGGCGGTGGGCATTTTCTGCATCGGCCCTTCCGGCGAGATGATGATGTACGGTTCGGGGATCGCCTCCCCCGACAACGACGATGTCCAGATACGGTACGCGGCCCGCGGCGGACTCGGCGCGCTGATGGGCTCGAAGGGAATCAAGGCAATCGTCATCGACGACACGGGTTCCAATTACACCGCGAAATTCCACGACAAGGCTCTGTTGCAGGAAACTTCCAGATGGATGGCCGAGGCCCTGCTCGCTGATCCCAAGACAGAGAATCGGAACCTGTTCGGAACACCCGCCATCCTGGCCCTCGCCAATTCTTCCGGATTGCTGCCTACGAGAAACTTCAGCGCGGGCAGCTTCGAGAAGGCGGACGAAATTGCCGGCGAGCGGGTCAGGGAAGAAATACTTTCGCGGGGCGGCAAGTCGGGGCAGGCATGCGTTGCCGGCTGCGTCATCAAGTGCAGCAACATATTCCCGGACAAGACCGGGAAGAAGCTGGTCGCATCCATCCAGTACGAGAATATTTCGTTGCTCGGCTCCAACTGCGGAATCGGCAGCCTCGACGACATCGCCGAGATGAACCACCTGTGCAACCAGGTGGGTGTCGATGCCATAGAGACCGGCGCCGCGATAGGCGTGGCGATGGAAGCGGGGATCATCAAGTTCGGCGACGCGGAAGGCGCGAAAGACTTGATACGGCAGATCGGCCAGGGCACCTATCTCGGCCGCATCCTCGGGAACGGCGCCAAGATCACCGGGCGGCTGCTGGGCATCAGGCGTGTTCCCGTCATCAAGGGTCAGGCGATTCCGGGCTACGATCCGCGAGGCGTCAAGGGAAACGGGGTTACCTATATAACCTCGCCCATGGGTGCCGACCACACCGCGGGAAACGCGTTCGAGACTCTCAAGACCATCGATCCGCTCAAGCCTGACGGCCAGGTCGAGAGTTCGAGGAAGCTGCAAATCCGGGCGGCCTTGCTCGATACGCTCGGCGTCTGCCTGTTCGTGCGGCCGCCGTTCCTGAAGAAGCCCGAGATGTTCGCGAACCTGCTCAAGGGCAGGTATGGATGGGAGCTTTCGGTCAAGGACGTCATCGGGCTCGCCTGGGACGTGATCAAGACGGAACGTGAATTCAACGCCAGGGCCGGGGTTTCGGAGGAGTTCTTCCCGATCCCCGAATTCATGGTTGACGAGCCGCTGCCTCCGAACAACGCCGTGTTCGACGTGCCGATGGCCGCGATGAAATCGATGTGGGACGGTTATGTTCCCACCGAGCCGCTGTAGCGAACAGGAGCGAAACGTATGGAACTTGACGGGAAAATAGTCATAGTGACGGGAGCGGGCCTCGGGCTCGGCAAGGCCATAGCGACCAAGGTTGTCGCGGAGGGCGCTTCCGTGGCGCTCTGGGACATGGACCTGGCATCGGTCGAGAAGGTCGCCGGCGAGCTTGACCCGAGCGGCAGGAAGGTGCTGGCACTCAAGGTCAATGTGACGAATGAGGCAGAAGTTGTCGAGGCGGTCAGGAAGACGGTGGAGAAATTCGGGCGAGTTGACGTGCTTGTGAACAATGCCGGGATTTCCCGCCATGAGTCACTCGAAAACATGACTCTCGAACTTTTCAATCAAGTAATCAACGTCAATCTGACCGGGCCTTTCCTGTGTTGCAAGTCGGTCACGCCGGTCATGAAAAAGCAACATTCAGGCAAGATCGTGAATATCGCCTCGCTTGGCGCGCGTACCGGCCGGCCCGGCGTCGGCGTCAATTACGCCGCGTCGAAAGCCGGGCTGCTCGGCATCACCAAGGTGCTGGCCAAGGAACTCGGGCCTGACAATATCTATGTCAACGCCATCTGTCCCGGACCCATCCTCACCGATCAAACCAGGCAGTATTCACCGGAGGTATTTGCGACATGGAACGCCGGGCGCGCGGTTCCCAAGGACGGGTTGCCGGAGGATATCGCCGACGCGGTCATCTTCCTTGCTTCAAGCCGTTCTGACTGGGTGACCGGAATCACGCTCGATGTAAACGGCGGAATTTTCATCGGCTGAGATATACGTAAACGAAAGAGGAGAATCGTATGGCAGGTTTGAAAGTAATCGACATCAACAAGGTTGAGCCCGAGAGGAAAACACCGCCTCGCGCCTCATGGATACTCATCTCCGAAAAGACCGTCGGTTCGCAGAACCTCGCGCTTGGGGTGAACGAGACCGAGCCCGGCTCGATGGTCCCGGAGCATATCCACGAAACCGAGGAGGAAGTGATGTATTTCCTTGAAGGCACCGGCAAGTTCATCACCTCAGACGAGGAGATAGACCTGAAGCCCGGTATATGCGTGTACAACCCGCCCGGAGCCAAGCACCAGATAGTGAATACCGGAACGACGAAACTGAAATTCATATGGGTGTACGCACCCCAGCTCAAGAGCCACAGGCTCTAGCGGCAAGAAAGGAACGATAGATATGTCAGATTGGAATTTCCCGCAGGAAGGGCAGATGGACAAACCTTCCAAGATTTATTTCCAGACGATGACCAAGTTCGATGTCGAGGAACGGCTCAAGAAGAATGACGTGATCATAATCCCGATCGGCTCCACCGAAAACCATGGCGCAGCCGGCCCGTTCGGGGAGGACACGTTCATAGTCACGAGAATCGCCGAGATGGTCGCCAAGAAAACCGGATGCACGGTGGCCATGCCCATGTGGTACGGCTCGCATCCATTCCACCACATCGGACAACCTGGCACGGTGCCCCTTCCCGACAGCGTATTCATGGACCACCTGAGGGCAATGATCTCCGGTTTCTGGAACACGGGATTTCGCAAGCAGATATTCATATCGATGCACGGTCAGGAATACGCCCTGCCGTCAGCGATCCAGGAGTGGGGAAAGAAATATCAGGTCCCTGCGATGGTAATGTTCGTCGACCTGCCCCGCGTCATGGCGAAGGACCTGATGGACAAGGCCCACGGAGGCCCGTTCGACTACCCCTTCCAGCATGCGGACGAGGCGGAGCAGTCCATCTCGATGGCGCTTTTCCCCGAGCTGTGCCAGCCCGAACACGCGGAGGATACGACGGTAAAGGGATTCCTGCCACCCGGACACGTGGACCGAGGCGGCGACATCTACGGGAATCCGATACCCGGCCACTGCATCATCGGCGGCACCGGGATCGAATGCGTAACATTCCCCGAGGGCGTTCTCGGCAAGGCGACCCTGGCGGATCCCGCGAAGGCGACCAAGGCAATCGAGAACGTACTCAATTACCTGGTGAAACTCCAGGGAGACATCCTGGAACGGTTCCCGGTCGGCAAGCTTCCCGACGCGAAGCTGATGAGCCAGCGGGATCCGGCTGAGATAGAGGCCCTGCTCAAGGGGCCATTGAATGGCGGCAAGCACCTGTACACGATAGCTTGGCCTAGCTGATCACTCCCCGTTCGGGAGGGCTCTCCTTGTGGGGAGCAACGTCGACAGTCCTGTTTTGGAGGCATTCGAATGAAAAAGCTGCTAACGCTTCTCTGCATCCTGGCGATCTCCGTCACGGCCACGTTCGGCCAGGGCAAGGTGTTCGAGCTCAAGCTCGCGCACGCCGACCCGACCGACGTGACCACCTCGAGGAAGCATGCGCAGGCCGTCGCATTCGCCGCGATGGTCAACACCCGCTCCGGCGGCCGGATCAACGTGAAGGTCTACGGCGCAGGCGCCCTCGGTGCCGAGCGCGAGTACGTCGAAGCCGTGAAGATGGGCACCATCCAGGCCGGCGTCGCCTCGGGCGTCATCGCGAACTTCTTCCCCTCCGCGATGGTCACCGACATTCCCTACCTCTTCCCGACTCCTCAGGTCGCATGGGCAGTGATGGACGGCCCCTTCGGACAGAAGCTGTCCCAGCAGTTCCTCAAGGAAACCGGCATGCGCAACCTGGCATTCGCCGAGGTGGGTTTCCGCAACTTTACCAACAGCATCCGCCCGATCAAGAGCCCGGCTGACATGAAGGGCATGAAGATCCGCGTCCAGGAGACTCCTCTGTACGTGACCATGGTCAAGGCCCTCGGAGCCAATCCCACCCCGATAGCCTGGACCGAGACCTATACCGCGCTCCAGACCAAGGTGGTTGACGGGCAGGAGAATCCCGTGCCGACCATCCTCATGGCCAAGCTGAACGAGGTGAACAAATACATCACGCTCGACGGCCACGTCTATGGAGTCGACTGGTTCGTGATCAACGAGAAGTTCTTCCAGAGTCTCCCGGCCGACCTGCAGTACATCGTCCTCGACTCGGCTCAGGTCGCCTCCGGCGTAGGCCGCGGCGTCTCCCAGCTGATAGGGGCACAGGGAATCCAGGTTCTGCTCGATGCCGGGAACGAAGTCTACGTTCCGACCGAAGCCGAGCTGGCAATGTTCCAGAAGGCGACCCAGCAGCCCGTCATCGACTGGCTCAAGACCAAGATCGACCAGAAGTTGATCGACGAGGCCCTGGCAGCCGTCAAGGCGGTCGTTGCCCAGCAAAAAGCGTCTCTCAAGTAACAAGTGTTCGGAAATGGGAGGAGGCGGGGACGCCGTTTCTGCCTTCTCCCTGTCCGGATGAAATCGAAGGAGGGACTGCGAACATGCCGAACCTTAAGGAACGCCCCAGGATCATACGCGGAATGGAAACTGTCATCGAATGGACGGTATCCCTGCTTGTGGGGATCATGGTGGTCAACGTGGCAACGGGAGTATTTTTCCGCTATGTGCTCCAAAACT
>PGXR01000207.1 GCA_002839245.1 Spirochaetae bacterium HGW-Spirochaetae-7
CTGTCGATGCGCCTCTCCAGGCTGCAGAACATGCTCAAGACCAGGGAGGACCCCGCCATCCTCAAGGCAAGGGACGATACCGACGCCAAGCTGAAGGCGCTGGCTGCGAACATGGCCGAACTCGCCAAGCGGGTGGACATCGACGACGGCGCGATAGTCGAGGTGCGCAACACCGTCTATCCAGGAACCATCGTGTCGATATGCCACATACGGGTAAGCATCGACGAAATGCTCAAGAAGACGACGTTCAGGCTTGACAGGACCGCCAACAGGATAGTCCTGGAACACTGACGGGAGCCGCTACTCCCATTCGATGGTCGCCGGCGGCTTGCTCGACACGTCGTAGACTACGCGGCCGACGGCCGGCACGCGGTTGGTTATCATAGCCGATATCTCAAGCAGGTCCTTCATCGGAAATTCGTAGACGTCGGCGGTCATGCCGTCGGTCGAGGCCACCGCGCGCAGCGCTACGGTCCATCCATAGCGGCGCACGTCTCCGGCAACCCCGACCGAACGCACCGGCAGGAGCACCGCGAAGGCCTGCCAGATGCCGTCGTAGAGGCCGCGCGCACGGAGCGCGCTTATGTAGATAGCGTCCGCCGCGCGGAGGGTGTCGCATTTCTCGCGGGTAACTTCGCCAAGCACGCGTACTCCGAGTCCCGGGCCTGGGAATGGATGGCGCGATACGACGGCCTCGTCGACGCCGAGCACGCGTCCTAGCGCCCTGACTTCGTCCTTGTAGAGGCGGTCGAGAGGCTCGACGATGCGACCGGCGGCTCGTTTTTCCTCCACCAGGGGCGAGCGGACATTGTGATGGCTCTTGATGACGTGGGCCTTCTTGCCGACGCCCTTGCCCGACTCGATGAGGTCGGTGTACAGCGTTCCCTGTGCCAGGAAGTAGTCGTCGCCCAGTCCCAGGCGCTCTACCTCCCGCTGCTGCACGGTTATGAACATGTCGCCTATGATGCGGCGCTTTTCCTCCGGATCACTGACGCCGGCTAACGCGGACAGAAAATCATCACCGGCGTCTGCCCGGCGAACGTGCTTCGCTCCCAGGGCGTTCAGTGTCCGCATCACCTCGACGCTCTCGTCCTGGCGCATCAGGCCGGTGTCGATGTACAGCAGGTGCACCCGCTCGGGACCGAGGGTCGCCAGCAGCAGCGCGGCCGCGACGGTGGAATCGACGCCCCCGGATATCAGGAGCAGCACGGGGGACGAGCCCACCCGGGCGCGGAGGGCTGCACGGGCATCGTCGACATAGCGCTCCATCGTCCACGACTTGCGGCAAGCGCAAATCCCCAAAACGAAGTTCGAAAGGATCCTCGTGCCGTGCTCGCAATGCGTCACCTCGGGGTGGAACTGCACGCCGCGCAGGGGGAGGCTCCGATGGACGATGGCGGCGGGGATGCCGTTGTCCGTCGTCGCGATGGCAGTGAATCCGGGAGCCATGCGCTCAATCGAGTCGCCGTGGCTCATCCAGCTCAGGAATGATGCCGGCACGCCGTCAAACAGCGGGTCGGGAGCGCTCACGACGACGGGGCGACGGCCGTATTCACGGTCGGCGAGCGTCGCGACAGAGCCGCCGTGGTCGAAGGTCATCCGCTGGGCGCCGTAGCAAATGCCCAGGACAGGGATCCCGAGCGCATAGACGGACTGGTCGGGCACGGGAGCGTCGTCGTCATAAACGCTCGACGGCGAACCCGCCATCACGATGCCCTTGACACCGACAAGGCGCTCGGGAGCCAGGGGCGCGTCGCCGGGTGCGATTTCGGTATAGACGCCAAGTTCCCTGACGCGGCGGGCGATGAGCTGGGTGTACTGGCTGCCGTAATCGAGTATCAGTACCTGATCCACGGGCTCTTCCTGACAATGGTGTCGTGCCTGTCGTATCCTACCGAGACTATGTCTATCGGGGTTTCGGTGTACTCCTCGATGAACGAGACGTAGTCACGCGCCTCGCGGGGCAGTTCGCCGTACTCGCGCACTTCCTTGAGCGACTGCTTCCAGCCGCGGAAAGTCCTGAGCACTGGCTGGGCGTCAGCGAGGTCGCGGACAGACGCGGGGAAATGTTCCACGATCTTGCCTCGGACCTTGTAGGCGACGCACGCTTCGAAGGTGTCGAGCGTGTCGTAGACGTCGAGGTGGGTCAGCACCAGGGAGTCTATGGAGTTGACGAGGCAGGCGTATCTGAGGGCGACGAGGTCGAGGTAGCCGCAGCGGCGCGGGCGCCCGGTCGTCACGCCGTATTCCCGGCCGGTGTCGCGAATGAAGGTACACAGCGCCGACTGGCTGCCCTGGTCGAATTCCGTTGGAAAAGGCCCATTGCCCACCCTCGTCGAATACGCCTTGAACACGCCGAGGACCTTGTCCAGCTTTCGCGGTCCTATGCCGCCCTGGGCTGCCGCACCCGAGGCGCCGGACATGCCGCTCGACACGAAGGGATAGGTGCCCGAGTCGAGGTCCAGGAGGGCGCCCTGGGCGCCCTCGAAAAGACAGTACGTATTGCGGTGGGCCGCGATGAACTGGGTCAGGTCCACCGACAGCGGCGAGAGCCTGTCCCGCCAGGTCTTGATGAATTCGACGTCCGCAGGCTTGAGGTTCTCCAGGCGCTCGTCGTCGAAGAGGTCGGCCAGCCGCACGCCGTCGCGGGACGATTTCATCGAGTAGGCGACGCCGATGCCGCGGCCGGTCGTGCCGATGGGCCTGCGCCTCGCGGCTTCCATCGCCTTGTCGAGCTCGCGGTAGCTGGGCAGCACTATGTGGGCGCGGTCAGAGATGAAGACGCGGCCTTCCCAGTCGATGCCGCGCTCCGCCAGCATGCCGAGTTCGGCGAACAGGGCTTCCGGATCGATGACCATTCCCGTCCCGAGTATCACCCGCTTGTCGGGGTACAGGACTCCCGATGGAACCAGGTGAAGGGCGAACTGCTCGTCGGCCCGCACGATGGTGTGCCCGGCGTTTGCGCCGCCGGAGAATCGTACGATGATCTGGGCGTCGGTCGCCAGGTAATCGACTATCTTGCCTTTTCCCTCGTCGCCCCACTGGGCTCCTATGACCACTACGTTCATGCCGGTCTCCTTGGCTTTTACTGGCGGGAATAATTCGGCGCTTCCTGCGTTATCGACACGTCGTGCACATGGCTCTCCCGGAGCCCCGCGCCGGTGATCCTCGCGAACTGCCTGTATCGGTTCAGCGATTCTATATCAGCGCAGCCGGTATAGCCCATGCCCTTCCTGAGGCCTGCGACCAGCTGATGGAGGTATTCCTTGAGCTCGCCCTTGTACGGCACCCTGCCCTCTATGCCCTCGGGTACCGGCGACTCGTCCTTGGCTATCTGGTAACGGTCTGCCGAGCCCGCCTTCAGTGCGCCCATCGAGCCCATGCCGCGGTATTCCTTGTATATCCTGCCATCGTAGATTATCTCGGCCCCAGGCGCTTCCTTGAGGCCGGCGAGCAGGTTGCCTATCATCACCGTCGAGGCGCCGGCGCCTATGGCCTTGACGATGTCGCCGGAGAATTTGATGCCGCCGTCAGCTATCACCGGTATGTCCGATTTTCCGGCCTCTTCGGCGCAATCGAGCACCGCGGTGAACTGGGCCACGCCAATGCCGGCGACGATACGCGTGGTGCATATCGACCCCGGTCCGATTCCTACTTTGACTGCGTCGGCGCCGGCGTCTATCAGGCGCCTCGTGCCGGCGGCCGTGGCTACGTTGCCGCCAATCACGGTCATGCCGTAGCGTCGCTTTATCGCAGATACCGCCTCGAGGACGCCCTTGGTATCGCCGTGGGCGGTGTCGAGGACAACGAAATCGCAGCGGGCCTTCTGGAGAAGCGGGATGCGCACCTCGAAGTCCTGCGGCGAGACGGCGGCGCCGACGATGAGCCTGCCTGACTTGTCCATGGCGGCGTCCGGGTAGAGTTCGTGCTTCTCCATGTCCTTGACGGTGATCAGTCCCCGGAGCCGCCCTTCGGCGTCGATGACCGGGAGCTTTTCGATACGGTGCCGGTCGAATTTCTCGCGGGCGCTTCCCGGCGTCGGCTCGCCCGACTCGACGACGAGCTCCCTGGTCATGGCGTCGCGGACGAGGGCGTCATCCTCGCGCCTGAAGCGCAGGTCGCGGGCGGTGATGATGCCGACGAGCTTGCCGCCGGGGCCGAGCACCGGCAAGCCGGTGACGCGGTTGCGCTCCATGATGGCCCGTACGTCGCGGATGGTCCTGTCTTCCTCGACGGTGACGGGCGCGTCGATGATCCAGTTGAGGTAGCGCTTGACCGCGGCGACATGGTCCGCTTGCACATCGGGAGCCAGGTTCCGGTGGATGACGCCGGTTCCTCCCTGGAGGGCAAGCGCGATCGCGAGCCTGTCCTCGGTTACGGTATCCATCGCTGCGCTGATTATCGGCACGTTGAGCCACAGATCGCCGGCCAGGCGCGAACGGACGTCTGCATCGCGTGGTAGGATCTCGGAATAGCCAGGAAGCAGAAGCACATCGTCATACGACAGGGTTTCGGGAATAACCATGGGGCCTCCTTGCCGTTTGACGGCACTGCAGGTGCGGATCAGCTACGCTTGCTTGAGGGGTGAGGGTCGATTGTCGTCAATGGGATGCATAGCGGGTTATACCCCGAAAGCAACCGCAGGCGCAAGGGACGGATTCGTCATTCCCGGGCGTACACGCTGAAGCGTCTCGAAGCGCTCGACCCGAACTGGTCCATGACTATGAGTTCATGGCTTCCCGGTGCCGGTCTCGTCTGCACTCGATGGTCGCCCGAGGTTTCGCCG
>PGXR01000208.1 GCA_002839245.1 Spirochaetae bacterium HGW-Spirochaetae-7
TTCAGCGTCGCCGTCGGCGTCGCGCATCGACAATAGACCGAGGACATGGTTTCCATGATGTCCTCGTCGTTCGGCCTCTTGCCGGAATCGAGCAACGAGCCGGCCGCCATCATTACTGCAGGGTCGCAGAATCCGCACAGGAACGTGCCCGAGTCCCTGAAGGCCTTGGCGATGGTTTCATGGCTGTCGGTGCTCTTGAATCCCTCATAGCTGATGATTTCCGAGCCTCTGGCCTTGAACGCCGGTACGAGGCATGCGTTGACGAGCCTGCCGTCAAGGAACACGACGCATTTGCCGCATATCCCCTCGAGGCAGTCGTTGAGCAAGCTTGAAAGCCCGAACCGTTCGCGCAGAAGTTCCGAGAGTCGTTCAAGCGGCTCCGCCTTCATGCTAACGTCCTCTCCGTTCAGTATGAAATCGATGTTCATGTCCGCCAGCCTTCCTGCCCTATCAGCCCGGTCGGCAGAGTATTCCAGGACGCGTCGAGAGCCTGGGTCAAGGCATTGGCAAAAGCCGGCGGCACGAGGGTGTACGCCAGTTCGCCGATGCCTTTCGGGTCGGTATCGTCATCGATGAACTCGACGTACACCGGCGGCGCGTCCTTGATGCGGGAAAGCCTGTAACGGCGCAGGTCCTCGACCCCGGCGGGGCCTTTCGACAGGTCGAGCGTCTCGCCCATGCACAGCCCGAGCGCTACGACGGCGTCGTGTTCAAGAGTCCTCCTGGCTTCGTCGCTGGACAGGATGCGCCCTGCCTTGGCGGCCAGCCATATCCCGCGCACCATGGGGTATCCGTCGACATGGTCCAGTTCCAGCTCGACGACTGCTCCTCCCCAGGCGGAATTGTCCAGCGGCGACTCGGGAGCCGCGCGGCGGCTCCGTGCCCGCTGCGATTTGCGGACGGTAATGGGCAGCGCTTCCCTGAACCGCTTTGTCCTGAGTCCTTCGCACGCGGCGCTGACCAGGTGGGACACTATGCTTATATTGCGGGACAAGGCGCAGGGACCGGTATCGGGGGCGTTGTCAGTACCGGTCGACTCCAGCATGACCGCCTCCACCTGTATGCCAAGCGATTGCGCCGCGGAACGCTTCAGGATATCTATGGCTTTTTCAGAGCAGGGCAGGGTACTGGTGCGAATCGTCAGGGTCGAATCCTTCGACAGCGTCAGTTCTATCGTAGGCGCTTCGGAACCGGCATGCCCGAAATCCCCGGCCGGCATCTGGCTTCCGAACGCGAGGCCGATGCCGAATCCAGGCGCTGACGATGGGTCCGCTCTCCGTTTGCGTATCAGTTCATATGACGAGCGCTTCCTCGGGTAGTCGCTCGCCGCAAGCAGCCTCGAGGAAAGCGACTGGTATGGAGTCGCGCGCTTGAGCGCGGCTCCCAGCGTCTTGTCGCCCCTGCCGGCGATGTTGATGGACCGCCATTCTGACGGATCGATGTCCATGGCCGCGGCGCAATCCTCGGCTAGCCGTTCTACCGCGAAGGTGACGGGGCCTGCGCCAAGTCCGGTGAAGGCTCCCATTGGAGGCAGGTCGGTTGCGACCGCGCGGGTGACGATACGGACATTCGGGCATGAGTATGCGCCCGCCGCGGCGTTGAGCGCCCTGTCCGTCAGCGTATCGGCGAACGGGGCATCAGAGCCCATGTTGACCATGATGGCGGCGTCGAGGGCGAGAAGCCTGCCGTCTGCGTCGAGACCGGCCCTATAGGAAGCGGTCGTCGGAGCACGCTTGGTCGTATACAGGAAATCCTCCTCCCTGGACAGGAGGAGCAGGGCCGGCCTGCCGCACAGCACCGCGGCAAGCCCGGCATGGCAGGCCAGCAGCGACGGATACCACAGCTTTCCGTCTAGATGGGGGCCGAGGAGCGTCGTACGCACTATCAACTCGTCGGGACGTACGCCGAGGGTGGCAGCCACCGCGGCGCGGACATGGAAAGGCCATTGAGTCGAGGAGTATATGACGAGCTTGTCGTAGTCGAAGGCGGCTGCCGAGCCCTGAGGCTCCGGGTAGTAATGATCCTGGGGGCCGACGCGATACTCGCCTTCTATGACGTGGACGGCGGAGGAGAGCGCCGCATCGACGTCGCCGCTGTCGAAACGCCTGCTCTGCAATACGCGTGAGGATTCCGGCGTTTCGAATGAATACTCGGCCGTTTCCTCGTCGACGCGGACCTGCGACAGCGAAATGGCCTCGGATACCTTGCGCCGTTCAGGACCTACTATCAGGGCGATTGGCTGTCCCCGGTACTTGACCCTGCCGTAAGCCAGCACGGGAATGGAAGCGCCGTACGAAGACAGGTCCTTCTCGCCCGGGATGTCATCGGCGGTAATCGATCGGTAGCCCCGGGGAAGGTGGGGCAGGCTCATAGAGGTGATCGTGCCGCGGGAGACCGGCGATCTCACGGTACCGACGTAGACTGCCTCCATGCGCGGAAAGTCCGAAAGTCTGGATAGCATGGAAAGCGACGAGAGCCTTGCGCCTTGACCGGCTCTCATGCGCTCTTGCCTCCGGCGATTTCGAGTACGGCCGCAGCGACGCGTCCTGCCGCGGCCATCCCCATTCCTTGCCATATCGGCAGGCTGAGCGTGCGTTCAAACATTGACACGGCGTTCGGCAGGGAGTCAGGTGACAGTCCGTAGCGCTGGGCCCAGTACGGCATGGTGTGCAACGGTATGAAATGCACCGACGTACCTATCCCGCGTTCCGCGAGCCCCTCTATTATGTCGTCGCGCGTCGGCCCACCCCGGTCCGGGCTCGTACGCAGGGAGTAGAGGTGCCATGCGTGACCTTCTCCTTTGGGCGGAAGCTCGAGTCCGTTCACTCCGGCAAAGGCTTTGTCGTACGTGGCCGCGATTGCCTGGCGTTCCTCGAGGAAGAGCACGGCTTTCTTCAGCTGCTCGCGACCGATCGCCGCGAGTATGTCGGGCAGGTTGTACTTGAACCCGGCTTCGGTGACGGAGTAGCGCCACGAGGCATGCCTGGCGGTATAGCGGTCCCACGCCTGCCGGTCGAAACCGTGCAGCCTCATCGTGGCCGCACGGGTGGCGATGCGGGGATCGCGGGTCACGAGCATGCCGCCTTCGCCGGTAGTGATGGTCTTGGTCGCGTAGAAAGAATAGACGCCGACGTCTCCAAGGGTCCCGGCGTAGCCGTCGGCCGTCACTGACGGGAATGAATGGGCGGCGTCCTCGACGACCGAGCAGCCGTAGCGCTTTCCAAGTGCCTTGATCGCGTGCATGTCGCAGGGAAGTCCGCCGACATGGACGGCGATGATGGCGCGGCAGTTCCTGGTCGCGGCGAGCAGCCTTCCGAGCGCGTCGGGGTCGATATTGTACGATCCCTGCGCGACGTCGCAGAAAGCTACTTCGGCTCCAAGGTGCCTGACGACGGCCGCGGTGGACGTGAAGGTGTAGGTACTCGTGACCACGACATCGCCCGGCCCTATTCCCAGGGACTCGAGCGCGAGGTGGAGTCCGCTCGTCGCGGAGTTGACGGCCAGGGCATGAGGCGCGCTCACGTACTCGCCGAATTCCTTCTCGAAGGCGAGGGCTTCAGCTCCGGTAGTCAGCCATCCGGAACGCATGACCCTGAGCACCGCCTCCTCTTCTTCTTTCCCTATTGAAGGCCGGGCAAACGGCAGGAAATCAGTATTCTGGCTCATCGGGCATCTCCTCGACAGTCGGCACGAATGTTCTCAGGGCCGCCCTGAGCTTCCTGCGGTTGCGGTATTCTTCAGGCCGGTCAGGATCGGGCGAGCACGCCGGCCGGAGCGCGGCGATCGCCGAATCAAGATCGAAGCTGCCGCCATTCCTGACCAGGCGATTGATCCTCGGGAAGGTCGTTCCTTCGAGCACTTCGTCATCGGCTATGAGCTTTTCCTCCAGCCTTTCGCCTGGTCGAAGTCCGATGTATTCGATCTTGATGTCCTCGTCAGGCACGAAGCCCGAGAAGCGGATGACCTGCTCAGCAAGGTCCTTTATCAGCACCGGATCGCCCATGTCGAGGAGATATGATTCGCCGCCAGACCCAACACCGCCGGCCTTGAGCACCAGCGAACAGGCTTCGGGGATGGTCATGAAGAATCTCCTGGCTTTCGGGTCGGTTACGGTGACCGGGCCGCCGCGGGCTACCTGCTGCATGAACAGGGGCAGGATGGAACCGCGCGAACCGAGCACGTTGCCGAATCGGACGACCATGAAGTGCTGGCCAGCGGAAGCCTTCGACTGGGCTGCCATCACGATGCGCTCGGAAAGATACTTGGACGCGCCGTAGGTGCACAGTGGCTCGACCGCCTTGTCGGTGCTTATGAGGACGAAACGCTTGACGCCCGACCTTCGGCACGCTTCCACCAGGTTGAGGGTACCGAAGACGTTGTTCTCTATCGCCGCGACGGTATTGGCTTCCATCATCGGCACGTGTTTGTAGGCCGCGGCATGGAATACGACATCCGCCCGGAGGCGTTTCAGGATGTTCTCCATATAAGCCCGGTCCTTGAGTTCGCCTATCACCGGAACGAGGGCCGTCGAGACTCCGACCCCGCCTGCCTGCAGCGCCCGTAATTCCCTGTCTATCTGGTAAATGGAGTTCTCGCCGTGGCCGAACAGATAGAGGCGTTCGACTCCCGCCGACAGCAGTTGTCGCGCTATTTCCGAGCCTATGGAGCCGCCAGCCCCCGTTACTATGACGCGCCTACCGGAGAGCCACTCCAGGCTCTTCCTGAGGCCGATGGCGACGGGGCTTCTGCCCAGCAGGTCCTGGGGGT
>PGXR01000209.1 GCA_002839245.1 Spirochaetae bacterium HGW-Spirochaetae-7
GGCCCAGGCGGCCCTGCACGCCGGCATGACCGACGTCGTCGACGCCATCCCGGACAACTGGCCCATGGCCCTCCACCTCGCCGAAGGCGCGCTGCACGCGGTGCAGAGCCCTTCGGCTTACATGGGCTACCGGCTGCTCCGCGAGATGCGCGACGACCGCAGGCCGTCGGTTCCGATGCCTGCCGCCGATATCCGGCTGGCGGGCCACTTCGTCGACCACGACATCGTGTCTAACCTCGCCGCGGACTGCGCCTCCCGGCTGAGGCGCATCGAGACCGGGGTGACTCGACGGCTGCTGTTCTCGATGGGAGGCGCGGGCGCACAGCTCGAGCTGACCGTCGGCCTGGTCAGGCGCATCATGCCGCTGGTCAGGGACGGCAGGGTCGCCGTCTACCTGAATTTCGGCGACCACGCGGAGGCGATGGAGCGTTTCGGTGAGCTGATGGAAGCGGGCGATCCGGCGTACCGGTTACTCGTCACCGGGCATTCGGGCGACTGGAACGAGGCCTCGGCCTTCGCGGCCAGGGCCCTGACCGGCATGGTCTCGGGAGTACACGCGTTCCTGAACGCGGACAAGTACGCGGCGGTTTACTGCACCAACCTCCTCATCCGCAGCAGTGACGTTCTCGTGACCAAGCCCAGCGAGCTGGCCTATTACCCGGTGCCCAAGCTGCTGACCAGGCACATAGGCGGCCACGAGCGCTGGGGAGCGACGCGGGCGGCCGAGCTCGGCGACGGCAGCTACGAAGTCGAGACGCCCGAGGCGGCGGCCCAGGCGCTCGAGGTCATGCTCCTCGAGAACGACCTCCTGCGAATGCAGAACGACGCGATAGTGCGCAACGCGTCGACAGGGCTATACGACGGGTGCTACCGGGTCGTCGACATGGCGCTGGAACGGTCCGCCGGACGGAAGCCGGGCGCCAGGTAGCGCCTGAAGCGTTTCGTATGGCCCGCGGCAAAGAAGCGGCGCAAGGCAGGCTTCCGCTCAATCGACCGTAGCACCGAGTCCAGGGGGCCAATCTGAAGGGCGGTGAACGCCGCATAGACAGCGATGTTCAGAGTGAAGACGGCCAGACCGAAGAACGGCCCGCCGGATCCGGGCGCGGCGGCTTGCAGTATGCCGCGTGCCGCAGGACCGGCAGCAATCATCGCAGCGATGTTTGCCAGGGCGACGAGGACCAGCCTGGCCCTTGATGTCTGGATGGCGGACGCAGGGCAGGCGTTGATGCAACGGTTGCAGGCGCAGCAGCGAAGCGACCACGCGGGCAGGCCGTCCCGCATCGTGATCGCCGTGGCCGGGCAGGCGCGGGCGCAGAGGCCACACGACGTGCAAGAATCGTCGGCGACGAATAGCCTGCCCAGCATCCTGCGGACGACCGTCCTGAAAATCCAGCCTATCAGTCTGCCTAGTGTGTGGGTGAGGATATTTCGGCGGAGGAAGGCCCCCCTGCCTTCCGCGATAGCCCTTCCGAAGGTACGGGCGTCTCCATCGCCCCGCTCGAGCAGGGCCGTCTCGTCGGCGCCTGCCGGAGCCTCGGCTGTCTGGGTCCAGTTCTGCGGGTACGAGGCGTCGGCCGAGGCGACCGGCTTCCAGCCTTTGCGCCTCAGGAGACCCAGTGCGACGATGGAAGCCGCGCCGCTCCAGCCGCCGGAAGTCCTGCCGTTTTTCACCCCGCCACCGCAGACGCAGAGCATTGCCACCGCGGCGCCGCCTGAGCGAGGCGCGGCTTTCAGGCGCTCCATTACGACAGACGGCACCGAGAAGCCGAGAGTCGAGCTGCAGATGACCAGCACGTCTCCCCGGTCCAGCGCCGGTATCGCAGCTCCCGCCGCCAGGTCGACGGCGTCCACGTTCCGCCCGGAGCCCAGCAGTTCCGAGCCGACGATGCCGGCCGCGCGCATCGCATTGCCACTCCCCGAGAAGACCGCCACCACCGTCCTGCCCATGTCAGTCAGCCAGCCGCTTCTCGCCCGAGAGGGAGCGCAGGCCGGTCAGGTCCTGGCTCGCCTCGAGGACGCCAAGATACGAGCCGTCGGGAGCCCTGAGCGCGAAATATTCAATATATATGAACTTTCCGTCCATCGTTATCCAGAAAACCTCCCGATCGCGTTCGCCTCGTCTGAATGACTCGATGATCGCGACGACCCGGCCGACGCTGGCGCCGGGATGGCAGTTGCGCACGTCGCGGCCCAGTATGGCCGGGCTGCGCGGGAAGATGCGGTGCGGCGAGTCCGAGAACCAGCGTACCTTGTCGTCGGCGTCCACCCAGGTCATGTCCACCGGCAGGGCTGCGAACATCGCGGCAAGCACCTCGCCGGGAAGCGTGCCTGTCCTGCCGGCGAAACCGCCGGCTGCGTGGGCCAGGACCGCGGCCGGGCCCGCCTTCGACCCGCGCTGTGCGCGAGCCTTGCCAGGCGCGGCCGGTGAGCCCGCCGCCGGCGCACGGGCGGCCTCGAAACGGTCAATCGTCGATCCGTCCAGGAACGCGAAGCCATAGTCCCTCGACTCCAAAAAGAGCCGCTCGCCGTCCGCCGGGGCGACCAGGGGCAGCATTACCGGGAACAGCGCGCATTCCTCGCGGAAAATGTTGGCGTTCAGGTCGAAATAGAGCCTGCCGAGCACCTGGTTGAGCGGCCGCGGGTCGAAGCCGGGCCTGGCGGCGTCCAGCAGGCGCGTCACTTCCCGGAGGCCTTGCCGCGCGTCGTCCTGGATCTCCCACATGAGCCGCACGCAGCGGTATTCGGGGTGGTGAGCCTCGAACCAGGGGAACAGTACGTTCTCCTTCTTGCGGTAGTGGACTTCGACGGCGCCCAGTTCCCCGACGACGGCCTTCAGCGCGGCGAGCGACTTCTCCAGCTCCGCCGCAGGAAGCCTGCGGTCGTTTATCGCCTTGGCCAGCGGCTTGCCGCGGTCCAGGACAGCCGCGAGTCCCGCATTCTCGGCCAGTAACGACGAGAACAGGCGCTCGCCCGCCGGCGGGGAGCAACGATGCGCCTTGAGCGGCGATGAAAGCAGGGTGACGAGCTTGGAGACGGCCGGCTTGAGCGTCTTGAAATCGTCTCCCCGGGCCACCGCGGCGTCGACCGCCGCCACAAGGTCCGCCGGCCGCGCGTCGGCCGTCAACGCCTTCGCCGCGTCGACGACCTCCGTCAGGGTCGACGCGCTCCCGCCTGCCATCATCGCGTCGAACAAAGCCAGGAACGCATCGGCGCGCTTTTCAGAGTTCCGGATTGCCTCCGACATGTCGCCTCCCCCGGCTCCCGTGGTTTGCGAGCCATGGTATAGTCTAGTCTCTCTACACAGAATTGGCGAGGAGCAAGAGCATGCCGATAGCAGACGCGGTCAGGGCGAGCCTGGCACGGGGTTCATGGATACGGAAGATGTTCGAGGCGGGAATCGCGCTCAAGGCCAGGCTCGGCGCCGACGCCGTTTTCGACTTTTCCCTCGGCAATCCCGACCTGGAGCCGCCGCCGGAATTCACCGCCGCGCTCAAGGCTGCCGCCGGCAGCGACGAGCCCGGCGCGCACGCCTACATGATCAATTCGGGCTACCCCTTCGCCCGCGCCGCGATGTCCGAGAAGGTCGCTCTCGAGCACGGCGTGCCTACTACGGCTGACGACATCGTCATGACCGTCGGAGCGGCCGGAGCCATCAACGTGATCCTGGGGACGGTCCTCAACCCGGGTGACGAGGTGGTCGTCATACGGCCGTACTTCGCCGAGTATTCGGCCTACGTCGACAACCACCGAGGCGTCCTCGTCGTCGCCGACTCCGCGCCCGATTTTTCTCTCGACCCCGCCGCCGTGGCCCGCGTCCTGTCGCCGCGTACGGCGGCCGTCATCCTCAACAGCCCCAACAACCCCACAGGCCGCGTCTATCCCCCGGACGCCATCGCCGCGCTTGGCGCCGTGCTTTCCGCCCATGCCAGCCGCGTCGGCCGCGCACCCTACCTGATAGTCGACGAGCCGTACCGCGACATAGTCTACGACGGTCTCGAGGTACCGCCGGTCCTGTCCGCCTACCCGGAGAGCATCGTCGCGTCCAGCTTCTCCAAGACGCTGTCGATACCCGGCGAGCGCCTCGGCTACATCGCCGTCAACCCGGCCTGCGCGGAGAAGGCGCTCCTGGTCTCGGGCCTTTCGACCCTGAACCGCGTGCTGGGCTTCGTCAACGCCCCCGCCCTGATGCAACGCGCCGTCGCCGCCAGCTGGCGCGCCAAGGCCGACGTCTCCCGCTACGCCCGGCGCCGCGACATGCTCGCCGCCATCCTGACTGAAGCCGGCATCCGCTTCGCCAAACCCGAAGGCGCATTCTATCTGTTCTGCGAAGTTCCCGAGGGTTCACCAGCAGGTTCGTCGGGCGCCGCGGGGGCAGGCAGCCCGGCCGCCGCACCTGGCCAAACAGCCGCTTCACCCGGCCAGACAGCCGGCATATCTGAAACCCGCGACGTTACCTTCGCGATGGCCCTCAAGGAAAACGGCGTCCTGTCGGTCCCCGGGGTGGGCTTCGGCTACCCCGGCTGGATACGCCTCTGCTACTGCGTGCCGGAAAAGACCATAGAAGGCTCCCGGAAGGGGTTCATGGCGACTATGGCCGGGTGGACCTGATATCAAGCCCGGCGCGTCGGCCGTGCTTGCCAGCATGCTGACCGGGCTTGGTGATCTGGTCCCAGACGCCAACAGGCATGACCGGCCAACCCGTGAATCCAGCTCTTCTTCACGCCAAGCCGTACCCCGTGCCGGCGTGATATCT
>PGXR01000210.1 GCA_002839245.1 Spirochaetae bacterium HGW-Spirochaetae-7
GGGCAACGACGCCGCCATAACCGTCGCGCGCGTTCTGGCTGGCTCGACATTCGCGTTTTCAGAATTGATGAACGCGGAGGCGGCGAGGCTCGGGCTGGAGAAGACGCGCTTCGTCGAACCTTCCGGCCTGTCGGAACTGAACACGTCGACTGCCAGGGAAATGGCGATTCTGGCGCGGGCCTACCTGCTCCGCCACCCCGATGCCATAGCCAACTACCATTCAAGGACGACGATGGAGTTTCCGCGGGCAGATGTCATGCCCGTAGGCGAGGAGCCGCCGGCGACCAGGATCCTGCTGCGGAGCACTAACAACCTGCTCTTCAGCTATGACGGCTGCGACGGCCTCAAGACGGGCTACATCGACGAATCAGGATACAACCTCATAGCGACCGCCGAGCGCGACGGCACCAGGGTCATCATCGTGACGCTCGGAGGTACGGGAGGCCCCGCGGTCCGCGAGCGTTCGGGGCGGTCCCTGCTCGACTGGTCGTTCGCGCAGTGGCGCACTGTTCGGCCGGCAGCCCCCGAGCCACCGCCAGTCCGTTCCTGGGGCGGCGCTACTGAAAACGTGAATCTCGCGTACGCGGAGCGACCGGTATTTACCGTTCCCGCGTCGATGGGCAGCAACCTGCGCTCGCGCGTCGAAGCCGTGCCGGAGGTCGCCGCGCCGGTTACGGCGGGCACAAAACTGGGAAGGGTCGTATTCCTGTCCGGCGACAGCGTCGTAAGGAGAATAGACCTGGTGGCAGCAAGCGACGTGCCGCTCGGGAACATCTTCGTACGGATGCGCGACGCGGTGCTCAGGTTCTTCAAGCACCTTTTTGCCAAGGCCTGAACGGTTTGCTACTCGGTAAAACCGACCTGGTCTCCGCTTGCCTTCACGAGTCCGTCGCGCTCGAGGCCGAGCGCCGCTGTCCGCAGGCGACCGTAGTCGATTCCCGACTCGGCGGCGAACAGCCTCAGGTCCAGCCTCCCGCTGTCGGCTATGGCGCGTAGCACGGCGCCCCTGGCCTGCCTCGTGGAGCCCTCGAAACGCGCCTGCCTGGAGTATCCGGCGGCGCGCCTTGAAGGATTCGGTTCGCGACGCTTGATCCAGGCTCCGTAATCCATCAGCGCCTGGTACCAGGTCCGTGGGTCGTCGCGGTCGAGCACCAGCGCCGCCGTTTGTTCCAGCTCCCGGTCGTCGATATTTTCTTTTCCAGGGAAGAAACTGAATATCAGCGCTGCCCGGATATTAGTCTCGAGGAAAACAGTCGGCAGGCCGTAGGCAAAGGCGAGTACGGCGCGGGCAGTGTAGCGCCCCACTCCCGGCAACTCCAGGAGGAGGTTTTCGTCAGCCGGGGGCTGCCCCGAGTACCGCGACGCGCATATCCTGGCGGCCTCGCGGAGCCTGAGCGCGCGTGAATTGTAGCCGAGCCCGCGCCAGGACTCGTAAAGCTCGGGCAGGCCGGCGGCCGCGACGCTCGCGGCGTCGGGAAATCGCGCCATCCACGCTTCGTACTTCGGAGAGACCCTGTCTGTCTGCGTCTGCTGCAGCATTACCTCTGAAACGAGGATGGCCCAGGGTTCGGTCGTCCGCCTCCAGGCGAAATTCCTGCCCTCGCGGGCGTACAGGTCGAGGACCGACGCCCTGAAAGCCATGACGTCCTCGATGGAAGTGCCGGGCACGGGAGGATCCTTTCCTATTCCGCGAAAATATGCACGTACTCGTTGAGCAGGTCTACCGCGACACCCTTGCAGCCACCGCAGACGGTACCTATCTTCGTCCGCTCCTGAAGGCCGTTCCAGTCGCGGGCACCCGACTTGACGGCCTCCTCTATGTCTCGGTCGCTTATGTTGAGGCAGGAACAGATGATCCTTGCGCCCTCGTTCTTGTATTCGCCTTCACGGCCGTTCTTGGCCAGGTAGTCGTCTATCGCGGCGCGCAGGGCCTTGTCGCCGAGCACCGAGCAATGGATCTTGTTGTCGGGCAGGCCGCCGAGCTTCTTGACGATGTCGTCCGGCTTGATGTTGTAGGCCTCGCGTATAGGCATGCCCTTGATCACCTCGGAAAGCATCGACGTGCTGGCGATCGCGCTGGCGCATCCGTAGGTCTTCCAGCGCGCATCGACGATGACATCGTTCTCGATCCTGAGGAAGAACATCATCTGGTCGCCGCATTTGATGTTGCCGGTGACGCCTTCGGCGTTCGAGGTGAAGCCGTCTTCGGGGTTGAAGACGTTCTTGGGGTTCATGAAATGCTGTTTTACGACATCAGAATAGAGCCAGGCGAACGCGTCGCTCACGATTACCTCCGTTATTCACCCATTTTAAGGGCGGCCCCGAAGGGCTTCTAGAATGCTATGGTTGACATCGAGCGCAGTCGCGCGATGATGGGTCCTATCTTCGAGATCACGTAATCTACGTCGTTCTCGGTCGTGTCGCGTCCCAGGCTGAAGCGTATCGAGCCATGCGCCAGTTCCGGTCCGACTCCGGTAGCCAGGAGCACGTGGCTCGGTTCCAGGCTGCCCGAAGCGCAGGCCGAGCCGGTCGATACGCGGATGCCTTCGAGGTCGAGCGACAGCAGTATCGCCTCGCCTTCGGCCCCGGGGAACGACACGTTGAGGGTGTTTGGCAGAACCGACGTCGGATGTCCGTTGACCCGTACCTTCGGTACCGATGCGAGTATGCCGTCACGCAACCTCAGCCGCAGGGCCGAGACCTTTTTGCCGTACGATTCGAGTTCAGCCCTGGCCAGTTCAGCGGCGAGCCCGAAACCCAGGATACCGAGGTTGTTGTAGGTGCCTGCCCGGTGGCCTTGCTCCTGGTGGCCGCCGCGTATGAGCGGTGCAAGGGGAGCGCCTTCCCTGATGTACAGGCCGCCTATTCCCTTGGGGCCGTAGAGCTTGTGGCATGACATCGTCATGTAATCGACACCCAGGGCATCGACGTCGACGGGGATCTTTCCGACCGCCTGGGTGCCGTCGGTATGGAACCAGGCGCCGGCGGCCTTGACGATGTCGGCCGCGGCGCGCAAGTTCTGCACCGTGCCGATCTCGTTGTTGGCCAGCATGATTGACACGAGAAGAGTACCGGGGCCGACGGCATCCCGCAGCTGGTCAAGCCTGACCATGCCGTACTCGTCGACGTCGAGGAAAGTGACGGGGAAACCCTCTTCCTCGAGCCACTTGGCTGAGTTGAGTACGCAGGGATGCTCTATCCTGGTCGTCACGATTCCGCGTCTCGGACCCTTGCGCCCGAGGTGGAACATCGTCGCGAACACGGTGTTGTTCGATTCCGAACCGCCGCTCGTGAATATGACCCGTTCGGGATCCTTGGCTCCGATGAGCCCGGCTACGGAGGCCCGCGCTCCTTCGATGCGGGAACGGGCCCTGCGCCCGGCCTCGTGCATGCTCGACGCGTTGGCATAGACTTCGAGGTCCGCTATCATTTCCGCCTTGACTTCCGGCCGGAGAGGCGTCGTCGCGTTGTAGTCCATGTATACGAAGCGGTCTTCCATCGTGTTCATCCTTCCGATACGTCTTTGAGCGTACTCTCGGCAAGGTACGCGTCTATCGTCTGCTTGAGCCCGACCCAGAATTTCCTTGGATGGCAGTTGCCTCCCAGGGCGCAGGCACCCGCGGCGTCGACGCAGGTGACCGGCTTGATCTTGCCATCGACCGCTTCGACTATCTCGAGCATGGTAATGGCGGCCGGGTCCTTTGCCATCCTGTAGCCACCGTTCTTGCCCCGCTCGCTTTCTATCAGACCGCGCGCGGTCAGGTTGGACATGATGCCTTCGAGGTATTTGGGCGGAATGCTCTCCGCCTGGGCCAGTTCCGCCGACGTCGCCGAGCGGTCCTGCCTCGTGGCGAGACACGACATGGCCCGTATCGCGTACTGCGTTCTGGCGGAAACTGAAAACATCGAGCATACCCCTATATTCCTATCTGGATAGTAGGAATATAACCCGGCCAACAGCCGCTGGTCAAGTCATTAATGTTTTGTCTTTTGCTCTTTGGTTCAGCGGCGAACGCGAGCGCGTCTATGCGCACGGAACGCGCCGGCGACGACGACGAGCGACGTGATGAAATATGGCATGGCCATCAGGAGCTCCGGCGGCAAGGCGGAAATCGACTGGGCCCTCGTGGCGGCCGACAGCAGCAGCGCGAAAAACGCGGTCGCGGCGACGGCGCCGCCGAGCCGCTTGCCGCCGAGGTAGATCGCGACGAGTGCGACCCATCCTCGGCCTGCGCTCATGTTGGGCACCCAGGCTCCCACGGAAGCCGCCAGCGCCGCTCCCGCGGCACCGCAGGCTAGCCCCGACAGCGCGTACGCGACGCCCCGTATCCTGCCCGCGTCAAGCCCGGCCATGCGCAGGGACTCCGGGTTCATGCCGGCGGCCCTGGCCCTCGTTCCGAAAGGGGTGGCTGCGACGAGCAGGGCCACGAGTGCCGCCACCGCCAGGGCAAGGTAGTCCGAAACCCTGTGTCCGAACAGGAAGCCAACGAATGGCAGTCCCGAAAGCGACTGCATCACGCGTCCGGACTGCAGACCCGAGACCACCGCCACGCCCTTGCTGCCGAAGACCGTCTGGGACAGTATCGACGCCGCCGCCGGAACCAGCATGTTGATCCCGAGCCCGACGACGAACGAGTCCGCCCTGGCTTTCCTCGCGAACAGGTCCGAACCATACGCCAGCGCGGCAGGAA
>PGXR01000211.1 GCA_002839245.1 Spirochaetae bacterium HGW-Spirochaetae-7
GAGGCGAGCGCTGCTTGAAGCGAGGGCGCGACTTGAGCTGGAGGCTGCGTGCCTGCTCCTTGGCGCCATGCCGAACGAAGATGCCGGGCCCGAAGCGCGGTCCCTGGCAGCATCCCTGCCCGGTCTCGAAGCCTTTGTCGACGATGCGGCTGCCGAGGCGGCAGCCCGTTCCCTGCGGGAGCTTGTTTCCGTGATCGATGCCTGCCAGTCCGCTACTTATGGCGAGCTGGCATCCGCCATCGGCGAGCTTGCCGAAGTCGATCGCTCGATTGCATCGTTCGTGAACGGTCAGGGGTTCTTCTGCAAAGCCGGATGCGACGTGGCGACGCTCTATCTCCCCGAATTCATCGAAGCTATTGAAACGGCGCGCGGCAGGTACTTCGCGTACACGCGGTACGGACCCTCGTCGTCGGCTTTGGACTTTGACGGACGAGATGAAGCATCGGCTGTTCTGCAAAGTGCGCTTGCGTCGACAGGACTCTCGGCCGGCTTCGACCTTGCCTGTGCCGAGTCGAGGCTGTTCGCTCCCGGCGTCGATACAGCATCGGCCATCGCGGATATCTCGTTGGCCGTCGAAGAAGCCGCCGCCAGTTCTCCCGCCTGGGTCGCCCGCGAGCTGGAGCGATGGAAGGAATCGGTGCTCGTCTGGGTCGCCGCCATTGGCCTCTCTAAAGGATATCCGGCTCCACAGCCGAGCGACGCGTACCGCGGAATGCTCGAGGCAGACATGGAGCTATACAGGAATTTCGGCGCTTACCTCACCGATCTATGCGGAGACTACCTCGATCAGAAGGTATTTGACGCGGCATCCCAGGCCGCGGAATCCATATTGGTCAAAGCGCGGACGGACGCGGCGCTTCTTGCCTATTCGCTCGTGTACGAGCAAGCGGCAAGGGAATCTGCCGAGGCGGCTGCGTCAGGCAGGAAGCACTGGAGGGAATATCTGTCGTGCGACGCGCTTTGCGACGCCATATCGGAAGCGGGTGGTGAAGCTGGTTCGTCCACGTTCATTGCCGCATCGAACTGGGCGGAAGGAGCGCTGGCTGACGCCATAGAAGAAACCTCAAGGAGCTGGGCCGCCCTCGAGGTTGCCTTCACGAGCTGGCTACCCTGCGGGCCATCCAGCGAACTGGCCGTCATGGCGAGAAAGTATATGGACGCGCCGATGATGGCGTTCGACCCCGGAGACGCAATCCAGGCAACGGCACGCTATGAGAGAGAGTATCTGGATGCGCTGGAAAATTATGCGAAACTCGGCCGCGGCAGGGCAGAGGCCCGGGTCGCTGTCGCGAGGCTAGGTGGAGCTTATGCGATCGCGGCGGACAGGGGAGCATCGGAAGCAAGGCTGGCGGAACTGCATGATTCGATAGCGGCAGCCCGTGCCGAACATGATCGAGCCTTGGAGGCCTACCGCGAATCAGGCGCATCGTTCGAGGCCGCGGGCATTGCCTATGAGGCGGCTTATACTGACGTCAAATCGCTGTTCTCGAGGCTTGAGGAAACGCGGACTTCATACGAGATCGAAGACGCGATCCGCCGATGGGCAGGCACGGCGTATCTGGCATCATCGGAGGACGATGCGGACGCGATCGATTCATCAAGCTACAGGAGTCCCGCCGCGGAACTGGCCTTCGCCGAGTCGTCGTTGTCACGGGCGGGCACCGCGCTGGCAGCCCTCGTGCGGCTCTACGACGAAGGAACGGAAGTGCGCCCTTACGAGGATCCTGAATACGAGGCGGCGTACGAAGAATACCGGGAGATGTATCGTCGCTTGATGCTTTTGGAAAAGGCAAAGAATGCCCTGGCGGGAGCGTACAGGAAAGAATACGAGGCAAATGCCAGGGCGTACGATGCGTGTCAGGATATGTACGTCCGCATCGGGACAGGAACCCTCGACGAAGGATTCAAGCCGTTCCTGCTCGTCGATGACGGGGGACGCCTGAGGCTCGCCTACGGCTCCGACTATGCATTTGCGGGAGCCGCCGACCCTATGGAACTCGATGAGTATTTCTGCACGGCGTCCGATACTTCGGCGACGGAACGTTTTCCCTCAACGGCATTCCGTCGCAACCTCGACGCGCTCTCCGCGTGGATGGTCGCGAAAGGATTTTCGGAGGGCAAGGCGCGACAATGGGGGCTGGCGCGCGATTTCGTCATCGGGAAACTGGCGGCGGTTAGTGCCGACTTTGCTGCATTGGTAGAAGGAGCGCATACAGCGGTGAATGAAAATCTTTTAGGCGGCCATCGCTTTGTCCTCCTGGGGGATACGCTCTGTGAAATACTCGCCGACTACCGGTCGACGGGGTTGTTCGCCGAACAGGAAAACGCCCTGGATTCGATGGACGACGAGGAGCGTGGCTGGTTCGACGCATATCTGGCGCTCGTTCTCTGTGGCGCGATAGCGGAACCGGTCGCGGGCGATGGATCGGGTAACGAGACGTACGACGCCTTTTCATACTGGTCTCGCCGGTCGGAATACGAGAAGCTGGAGTCGGAAGCAGTCAGGGAACTCAAAGTATGCGAAATCGGAATCAAGGCCAGCGCAGCCTCGTATGCGGGATTCATCGCGGCAGCGGCCATCGCAGGTGCCCTGTTCTTCTCAGCCTGGCTGGTGCCAGGATTCCTCGCGGCGGCAGGCGTGGCCTACGCCGCCATTATTGGATTCGGCCTGACGGTGAACGGGATCGATGCTACCCGTTCCGTATATGCCGCCGAAATGGCTGACCTTGAAAGGCAGACGAGCGCCAACGTTTCACTCATCACCGAGTCGATGGCAGGGTCGGTCAGGGCAAGGAAGGAGTATCTCGAATCCTGTTCCCGTCTGGCCATGATCGAGGGGGTCGCGGCTGACGGATCCGGCCCGGACCGGTTTTCCATTCGTTCAGCGCTCGCCATGACCGAGGCGTTCGACGAAAACGAGATGGCAGAACTGCTCGAACTGTACTCGGCATTCGATGCGGAGACGGCCTTGACCCCGGCAAGCGTCGTCGCTGCCATGGCGGCATTGGCCGCCGACAGCGGCATGTCGACACGCGACTCGCTCGTGCGCTTGGAACGGGTGTTCAGCGTAGACGAGACGGCGAGGCTCCTGGCCCAGGACTATTACCGTAAGTTGTATCAAGAGTATCTCGACGGCACTACCGGAACCGAGGAGCTTGATAAGGCTGCGCGTTCCGCTTTCGGACCGACCGCGGCGTCCTCCGTCGAGCACGTCTCCAATCTCGCCGCCGTACTCGAAGAAAACGGGGCGATGCAGTCGCTGGCTGATCTGACTGGGCGCGCGAGCCTGGCTCGATCCAGGGCCGAGCTGTCGGCCCGCGAGGCCGAATGGGAAGTGCTTCGACTTGAGCTGTACGAACGGGGGAAGGCCTGGCATGAGGCGGGCGCGCTCATTATTGCGCGAGGCAGGGCGGACTTCGACTCAGGCTTTGGCTTGATACGGCAAAGAGCGCTTGACTGGAACAGGCGGTTCGCTGATGAGTACGAGACGCGCCAGGTAGCGTGGGACGTCTCGTACGCACGCTCGCTCGATGAAAAGCTGTCGTGGACAGCTCGCGCGACGGAAGCCGCCAACGAGGCTGCGACAGGAGCTGTCCTGGCCCTCGTAGGTGCCGATGCCCGGGCCTCTGCCAGAGGACTGGACACCACCCAAGTCTCCGCCATCAATTTCTCCACCGGCGCCTGCTCTGCCTATGACGAGGCGCTGTCAAGGGCAGGTATCATGGGGATGGCGAAGGCCTTCGGGGCGCAGAACGCTTCGGTCTCCGTGCTCTCTGAATCGGTGCGCTCGGGGATTGCGGGTACAGCCTTGTGGGATTCGGGCCGCATCCTCGCGGCAGCGGCTGATTTCTCCGAACGATCGAGCGTGATGCTTGCCGGCATGCAGTCGAGGATCATGGCAGCGCATGTGCGGAAAACCGCCGAAGCCGCGGTAGCCGGGCTTGACGAGAGCGTCCGTCGTGCCAACGAGAATTTCAGCGGCAGCATTGCCCGGCCCTATATCACCGAACGGGTCAGTGTGGCGGCCTATGCCTATTTTGCCTTGAGTGCATGGAGACTCCAGGTGGACCTGTCGGACGGCACGCTGGCGGGCCTGGATCCCGGTGGCATCCAGACCCTGATGGCGCAAGCCCAGCGTGAAGTCTCGCGCAAGAGCGACGAAGTATTCGGCACGGCGCAGGAGAACGTCGCAACGGCTAGCGTTCCCGAGGATCGAACGCGAACATTCTACCGAATGAAAAAGACTCCCAGGACGATGACGCGTACCGTGACGCGGCATTCCCGTGAAGGAGACGAGTATGAGGCGCAGGAAACCTATGTCGTATTCATCGATGAGACAGACACAGAAAACCCGATAATCAAGTCGATGTCGCCTGGTTCATTCGGTCGTCACCTCGGTTTCGATCCTACGATGAATGACGATCCGGATCCAGCCGGCGGCTTCGCGTCGCTGTTCCTCGATCCCGGCTCAGGTGAGCTGGGGCGAATGCTGGCGATGTACATCTACTGGTCGATGAAGGAGGGAGCAGGCTGGTCTGAGGCGAACAAGGCATTCTATGAAAAGGACCTGTGGGACGACAGGGATGGATGGTTCAAGGCACCGAGCCTGCGGGGTATCGCCGATCTAGGCGTGACGCTGGCGGCCGGGGCTCTATCCGGAGGAGCAGCATTGCCGGCGTTGCTAGGTGCGGCCGCGATCGGCCTTTCCGACAATGCGGTTTTTGGAGCCCTCGACATCGCTGGGGGCTACAGGACCTGGGAGGAGGCCGGACTGGAGTTCGGAAAATCCCTTGCCGGCTCGGCTCTCAACGTGATGACCGCCGGTGTCTTCAACGGGTACGGAGGCGACGCAAGCGGGTTCTTCTCAGGCGGCCTGTCAGCTGGATTGGACTGTACGAGCGGCATGAGCGGAGTCGTCGGACGGACCATGCTCTCCGGGCTCAGAACGACTACGAGCAGCCTGGCTTCGGGCGCGATCGACGCTGTTCGCTGGAACGGATCCAGCCTTGCCTGGTCAGGGCAGGCCTTCTCGTCCAGCCTGCAGGGAGGAATGGTCAGCGCATCGTCGGGCATCGCCGCGGGACTGGTTTCAGGAGCCCTTGATATTCAACTTGAAGGATTCACGGGGGGGCTGTATTCCGGCGGCAAGGCACTGTCGGCGCTGACTGGCGGGCTTGCGGGTCAGGTTGTGAACTATTCCCTCGCCGGAAGGGCGTCATTCAACCTGGCAAACTTTTCGATGCTCGGGCTCGAAGGCAGGAACGGGGGCATAGTGTCCGGCGGATTGCTCGAACTTTCGCTCGGCAAGGACGGCCTCGGCATGGCCATCGCTACGGGCGGCATGGACGCGAGCCTTGGAGCGTTGGCAGAGGCAGCGGGAGGACTCGAGGCTTGGGGCGCGAACGCCCGGCTGATGCTCTCCATGCAATCCGAAGCCGACGATTTCGCTAGCGCCCTCAGGACCCTGTATTCGGTCGGAAGCGGCGCTCGTGAAGGACGAAAACTTTTCGACAGCATATTGTCGGGTCGGGCGGATATCGCCCTTGAGGCCGAAGGGGATTTCTGCGCGGAAACCAGGTTCGACGAGGCAAGCGGCATGCGCAGGATAGTCTTGGGGCGCGATGCCCTGACGGACGGTTCCCGTTTTGGCATGAATATCATCCTGGCCCACGAAGCCTACCGGAACGGGCTTGACGACGGCGCGTCAGGACAGGCTGGAGAGACGGAACTTGCCGTACTGGGGCACATACTGGCCTCCGAATCTATAGCCGCCACTTATGGATCGTCGTCGTTGAGCGAAGCGAGGCAGGATGAGCTTCGTTCACTGCTGGCCGCCCGCGGCGGCGATTCTTCGTCCCTCATGCAAGTGCTAAGCGGGTATGAATCGAGCGGCGATTACTGGAAATTGACGAAGGAAGGGAGGCTCGTCAATGACGGACGCGCCCGGCTGCTCGTAGAAATAGTCAACGATGACGGCACGCCCGGATGGCGTCTGGCCGAGGGCAGCGACAGCGAGACTTCGGTAGCCGCCTCCCTGGTACACTATCTCGGCGAATCGAGGGCGATGGAATTACTCGGTACTTCGCTGTGCTGCGTATCGAACTATGACGACCAGACCCTGCGGGACGTGCTGAATCTCGACGCCGTCGACATCAAGGTAATACGCGGCAATCCGACGGAGGCCCAGCGGGTCATTTCTTCCGCATCTCCCGGGCAGCTCGAGCGCCTGCTCGGCGAAGCGCTCATGAAAGACGCCGGGATTGCATGGCTGGAAAAGGAATCCGTATGGTCGGGGACAGGCGAGGGTTTGTCGCTAACCGATGGTGCCCTCCATGGCAGCAGCGCTGTCCGCTCTACCGGGGTCGGTACCTATGAGCGATATTCCATCACGGCGGACATCGAGCGATTTGGCGGCGCCTACGAAGTCTGGATGGACGGCGTCAAGGGAGATGTAGGCGACGGCAACACGAGGGTATCGTTCACCAAGTGGGATATTGACAGCGGGGAGCAGGTCGCCACGATACTCGCCGGCGGCGCGTGGAATTCGGTTGACAACTCGTACGGCCAGACTGACAGCGGAGGCAATCCGATTGGCGCAGACCAGCCGTACAAGATAGCCTTCGGCCCGACCATTCAAGGCAACACGATAGCTGAAGGCCCCCTCAACCTGAGATGGGCACAGAATGGGTCAAATCCTGAATGGGGAGATGTGCTCATCCTGTCGGACACGCATACGATAGCGGGCGATAGCATCCTCGCAGACGGAAGACGGCCCGGTTATCCTGGCGAAGATCGTTGGCTGCTGCATTCGACTGGATTTGGATCAAGCGATGGGTGCATTGTTTATATACGAACAGGCGATGCAATAAATCAATACCAATCTTTGATGAATTCTCTGAAGACATTGGGAATGTATCAGAACTATTCGATAGCGGGTATGATGACCGATCCGGATATATTCGCCTATAAACCGGGTTACAAGAAAGGAACGTGGTGATGAAACGCATCGTGCTGATTTGTGCATTCTTGTTGCCTGTCCTCGCGGGCGCTCAACCCCTGTCCGATGGGAATTTCCTCATACCGGTCGATCACCTCTGGGGATTGCCCAAGTATCTCGACCTGAAGTCTATCTATCCAGCCGATTATCATGCCATATATGGCGCTCTGTACAAGGGATATTATTTCCTTGATGGCTATACCGGATACGGTAGAACCTTGGTTTACTCCGCTATGGATGTTCAACAAGGTGATGACGGTTACTGCTATGTTTCAAATGGCTATAATTCCAGCGTCGAGCCGCTAATACTGCTATTTGGCGGCGATACCATAATCCCGGTAGGAAAAGCTATTTACTCAAAACCAGACGAAAACCTGCTTGGAAAGGATTACAAATCAGAACCATACTTTGTAGGTGGTCCCGAGAAAGCCTATGAGCGTTTCTCGAGGGCTGATGAAGAATACACATCACAATGGTCAGAAGGTGCGAGCTCAGGTGGAGGGTCTGGCCTTTGGGATGACGGCATACAATCGATTCGCGCCTGGTCAAACCTGAAGGAAACGGTCAAGGGAATGACGATTACCTATGAAGCCAAGCGTATGCGATTTCCGTTCTATCAATGGGGCGATGCGGAACTGAACTTCAACAACGCCTCCCTGTTCTGGGCCGAGGGTGAAAGGGGGCCAGGGATAGGGGGGACCATCGAGGTCGAGTTCAAGAGGAAAACTGACCACGTGATGGTACTGAACGGTGCCGTGGATATCGCCAGGCTCAATCTATACAAGGACAACAACAGGCTCAGGCGTGTCCTGGTCAAGGGCGGCGAGGGCGCGTTTGCCATCGAATACGCGTTCGAGGATATCGTCCAGTTCAACAAGATTTCTTTTCCGGAAGAAGTCAGCAAGATCACCATCACTATCCTGGATGTCTACCGAGGAAAGAAATGGGACGATACCTGCGTGGCGGCCATATTCCTGAAACAGCCGCCGCTCCGTCCGCGATCCGAGTACGAGGCCGTCATAGAAACCTATATCCGGCTGCACGGCTTCGACAAGCTGATAGAAGATTACGAGAAAGGGCATGGAGGGAAGAAGCAGGAGATGTGAAAGGCGACCTTTCATACGGCATGTGATTTTTCTGCGCTTGATGCTCGGCCGGGGGTTCGTTAGTATCCGATGATGAGATTCTCAGACAGAACTGGCCGCTGTGCCGGGTTGAATGCCATCGCGGAACTTGCGGGGCGCCTGGCGGATGACGGTGTCGAAATCCTGAACCTCTCGGACAGCAACCCGACGAGGCACGGGCTTTCGCCAGGCGGCGTGCTCGAGCTCCTGTCCGATCCTTGTGCCCTGGAATACAGGCCAGACCCAAGGGGGCTGCTCTCCGCGAGGGCGGCGCTTGCCGCTCGCTCCGGAGGGGAGCCCCGCGACTATTTCCTGTCCGCAAGCACGTCCGAGGCCTACTCGTGGCTCTTCAAGCTGCTGTGCGACCCTGGTGACACGATACTGGTACCCAGACCCGGCTACCCGTTGTTCGACCAGCTCGCTGTCCTTGAATCGG